>CALCJM010000100.1 GCA_937967505.1 uncultured Pirellulaceae bacterium
CTGAATTGCAGCTGCTTGGTACCTTGT
This sequence comes from uncultured Pirellulaceae bacterium, assembly GCA_937967505.1. GTDB lineage: Bacteria > Planctomycetota > Planctomycetia > Pirellulales > Pirellulaceae > Mariniblastus. The sequence goes on from CALCJM010000100.1 coordinate 28, forward strand.
GCTCCGGCGCTGAAAGATCTCCGTGTAAAGTTAAAAACAAAGAGAAATGATGACCCAAAAAAAGATCAACTGGCGGAAAAGAATCAGCTACAATGTGATTAAGAAACCATGCTACGGTAGCGGGTTACTTGAACAGCACTTTTATCACCAGGCCACCCAGCAGGGCTTACGATGACAGAGAAAATCAATCGGCGCAAGTTTATTCAAAGTGCAGCATCCACAGGCGTCGTAGTGGGTGCCGCGTCGGTCGGACTGGGCACGTCATCGTTGTGTGCTCAGGAGAAAGCACCGGCAGCACGCACCAGCGCCAAATCCGGAAACAATATGATCCTAGGCGAAGGCGACTATCAGTATCGTATTGACCATGATTTTCTCAAACTGCCGGGACAGCTTTCCTGGCAGACAACCCATAATGTTGCCGTCGATAGCGAAAACTGGATCTACGTTATCCATGAAGGTCGCGCTCATCTAAAAGATCATCCGTGCATCATGGTGTTTGATGACAAAGGAAAATACATTCACGGCTTTGGCCAGAAGTATCAGGGGGGCGGTCACGGCATCGAGGTTCGACGCGCGGGCAACGAGGAATTCCTGTACATTACCACAGTCGTTGGGCACCGCGTGTTTGCCAAACTGACGCTCAACGGTGAAGAAATCTGGGAACGTCGCGCTCCCATGGAAAGCAAACTATATGCTCCCGGTGACGATGTGGAATCGAAAACACTCTGGGGAGTGCGTGACAACTACAAACCAACCAATGTTGCGTTCCTAGAGGATGGAGGATTCTTCGTTGCCGACGGATACGGTGCCTTCGTGATTCACCGCTATGATGCTCAAGGAAATTATGTTTCCACTATTGGCGAAGCCGGTCGGAAGGATGGTCAGTTCCTGCTGCCGCATGGATTGTGGATCGACAGTCGCGCAGAAGAAAATCGACTGGTTGTAGCAGACCGCGTCAACCATCGTCTACAGTGGTTCAGTATCGATGGCCAGCATCTCAAGACGCAAGGCGATTACCTGTTACCGGCCAATATCGATCAGCGCGGCGATCTGCTGCTTGTGCCCGAGTTGCAGGCGCGTATCACTCTGGTTGGCCCGGACGACCAGGTGGTGGCACGGCTTGGTGATGATGGCGAGTATCGCAAGGAACTGTTGGCCAACAAAATGAAGTTGCGTACCGAGCCTGAGAGATGGCAGGACGGTCGTTTCTTGCATCCGCACGATGCCTGTTTTGACAACGAGGGCAACATCATCGTTGCTGAATGGGTGCGAGCAGGGCGCGTGTCAAAACTGACGCGCGTGTAGACGCCATGACCTCACCCCGGCTCGCGCGGCGGAGGTTCTGCGTGTTGCTGAAAAACAATATTCTTGGGCGTGCACATGAAGGTGTTACTGATGCGAATTTTGAACACGGTTTGTGTGCTGGTTTGCATGTTGGTTCGAACTCCGCATGAGCCGAACGCTGTTGGCCAGATATTCTATCCTCCGGTCAACGCGGTTCCTGCCGGTCAATTGGGCTCAGGTGCGCGTTATCGACCGCAGAATGAACCTGTCGATGCGTCTCAGTTGCGACTTTCCACTGCAAGGAAGTACTTCCTAGACAGCGACGATGTGCTGGGGGTCTTCATTGACGGGGTGCTGGGAGAATCGGATCAAGCCCCTCCGGTGCAGTACCCCGAACCAGGCAGTGACCTGCCACCAAGTATGGGATTTCCGGTACCGGTTCGCCCTGATGGAAGTATCTCATTGCCGCTGGTTGGTGATATCATGGTTCGGGGTTTGACGATCCGTCAGGCCGAAGATCAAATCAAGCGACGGTTTTTCGATGGCACCAAGCCGATTCTGACCAGAGACAACCGAATCCTTGTTTCGCTGATGCGGAAACGTACCGTTACCGTTTATGTTCTGCGTGGCGACGATTCCACTTCGGCCTCACCACTGGCCGGTCGAGCGAATTCGTCTGGCCGGTCGGTCAGTTCCCGCAGTGACAGCAGCCAACGCGCTCGTCGGCTGCAGTTACCCGCCGGTGACAATGATTTGCTAAATGCGTTATCGCGCACTGGAGGATTACCCGGAGTCAACGCGCGTAGCGACGTGCGGATTCGGTCAGGCGGAAGTGAACGACGGCCCTCTCGTGGAGATCTGTCACCATTTCCAAGAACGGGAGCCACCGGTCAGCCGGCGACAGGACGCTCAACGGTGCTGCGCACGGGCAATCGGGTGACTTACGTTCCCACTCGGCAATCGAGCGGCTTTCGCGCCCATATTCCACGAAATGATGTTCGGCTGAATCAGGGCGACGTTGTGGTCGTTGAACCAAGAGGTACGGAAGTCTTTTACACCGGCGGACTGCTTGCCGGTGGTGAGTTCCCGATTCCACGGGATCGCGGGCTGGATGTGATGGAGGCGGTCTCGATCGCTGGCGGAACATTGGCAGCCAACGGCCCCGGGAATTTGACAGGCACGGAACTGCTGGTCGTGCGACAACGCCCCGATTCCACGCAGGTCACCATCTCAGTCGATCTCAATCGGGCTATCGCGGATCCAAATCAGCGCATCCAGGTGCGTCCCGGTGATTTCTTGATCCTGCGATATTCGCCCACCGAACAGATTCGCAATCTTGGCGTCCGCACACTCGGAGCGGCGGGACTACGGCAGATCATCGGCAGGTAAGGCAAGTCTGGTTGCCCGACCAGCGCTCTACAACCCGGGCTTGGGTGGCTTAATGGGGGCGGCCCAGGGCCAAACGCCGACAAGTTTAATTTTTCGTTTGAACATGCGGCCGCCACTAACCGCGTACAGGGTCTGACCCGTAGGACCGCCCAAGGCAATCGATGCCGGATAGCGGCCGTTCTTCGGTGACGAGATTATAAAATTGACTCGGCCAGCCTGATCACAGACCTGCACACCCAAACGCGTCGCAACCAGTAGCCACCCTGATTTTGACACGCACATTCCCTCGCTGCGCGGACGCGTGTCAATCGATGCCGGAGGAGAGTGGATATGAAAGTAAGGTTGGATATGCATGAGAGTGCCGTTTTTGGCGCGCAAGCCCGACCAGACATACCGGCCGGCAAAATCGGATACCAGCACCATCGACTGGTCCGGAGTCAGTGTAATGCCGGACAGGCCGGAAAACCCCTTGCCGGCAATCACTGCATCCTCGCCGGGGGCTTTCATCCAAACCGCATCAGATCTTGTGTCGGTAAAATAAATCGTGCCATCATGAGCAGCGATGATGGCTGTTGGGTTGATTTCAGACGCCAGCGTTTGGCCACGCTGGCCCTTGGCGGACAGTTCGATCACTTTGTTTTCTGCGGCCAGGCAGACATAGAGCTGTCCCTGTGCACCGACGGCGATCCCGTTGATGATCGCCTTCCCTTTGAGCTGTCTCTTGCCGTCGGATTTTGCAACCGGTCGTGGAGGTGCTTTCCAAAAAACGGACTCGTTTCCGTCCCCATCCAATTTGAATATCTCACCGGCCAGTCGGTCGGCAAAGAAAATACTGCCGTCCCGGCCTGTTGCCAGCGCGGCTAGGTACTGGTGGTCCTTGCTGACCAGTTCCCAGTCCTGTCCATCGACCAACATTTCCGGGGCACGGCTGCGGCATTTTTCGTAGTGCGTTGCAACTGCTTGAGGCCAGTCCTTCCACAGCCACCGCATCGCATTGGGAAAAATTGCGCCCCCATGCTTTCCATTGTGGCCACCTTCTCCCCAGATATGTTCTACTTCGTAGCCGCTGAACTTGAGTGCCGACAGCATATCCTGATTGGCCACCCACCAATCACCGCAATAGATATTTAAATCGTTGCTGCCATCCTGAAGAAATACCCGCAACGGCTTGGGCTCGCTTTTGCGAACCAACACCGGCATCTGGTTTGCGCCACGCAATCCGATATATGTCCCCACGGTAGTGCAAACGCGGCGAAACTTATCAGGCCGCTGCCACGCCACGTTGAAGGCCGCAATTCCGCCGGAACTTGATCCGCAGATCGCCCGGTCGTCAGGCTGTTGACTGATCCGGTATTCCTTTTCCACAACAGGCAGCAACTCGTTGATCAGGAATCTCGAATAACGATCGTCAACCGCGTCATATTCGAAACTTCGGTTGTAGCGGGGTAACGCGCCTGCCGTGGCGGCAGGCACCACGCCCGGTTCCACAAAGACGCCGATCGTCACCGGCATCTCGCCGCTGTGAATAAGGTTGTCAAACACAATTGGCAGTTTCCAATCACCATTGGTGCGAGTGAACTTTAGACCGTCCTGTACCACCATCAGACATGCCGGGCGCGAGCGTTTGTATTGTTTGGGGACATAGAGCGCGTACTTGCGAGTGGTACCGGGAAAGATCTTGCTGTCAGAGAATGTGCCCCGGATCAATGTCCCCTCCGCAACCCCCTCCTGTTTGACCGACGCGGGGTCGGTCGGGTATTTCTCGGTGGGCGCGTTCTGGGCGGATACAAAACCGGAAATGCAAATCCAAACGCCAATCCCTCCCCAAACGCAGAAGCAACGGACGACGGTTGGAAGGACGGAGTTGAGCATGGTGTTCCTGATAAAGAGGTTCGGCTGGTTTGGGAAATAATAGCCGCTGGTAAGGCTGGTTGGTGCCAAAGCGGAAGAAACCAATAGTCTGCGCGATTGCATGGGGGGCCGCAACCAATCGATTGGGCGATCCGGGTTTTGGTCTGGATATTGAACTGCGCAAGTTGGGTCAAGTTTGGGACTTTGTTCATTATCAGGGCCGAAAAAAACAATATCACCGCGATATCGTGGGTTCAAATTCCTGTCTTTGCTGCGATAATGTCTAAG
>CALCJM010000101.1 GCA_937967505.1 uncultured Pirellulaceae bacterium
CGGTGGACGCCTACGAATAAGGCAAGCCGCACCGGATACACTCCACGCTCTGGCGAGCGTAGCCACGTTGAACGCAGCCACGTCAAACAGAAACAAAAATGGCATGCAGCAATGCGTGCCATTTTGGTGCTCCGACAAATAAAAAACATCCAAAGTCACCGTTTCGGCCAAGCACACACGACCTTTTGGCACACCATTTGCAACCAGTTCTCCCGGCAATTCCACCAGCTGCCAAACCTCATTTCAAGGTGCAATTATGGGAGACCAATTCATGTCCTTTCAACCCGATCGATTGACAACCAAAACGCGCGAGGCAATCTCCGCCGCCCAACGAATGGCTTCATCCAAAGGCCATGTCGAAATGGACTCGCTACACCTGCTGCATGCGCTGTTGAACGAACAGGCCGGTATTGTCAAACCCCTCTTAAAATCCGCAGGCATCCCCGTCACACAACTTGACTCTATTGTTCAGTCAGAACTGGACCGGCTGCCCAGTTCATCAACCGAAAGCTCTCCGGGGGCAACACGTGAACTGCAATCGATCTTTGAGGCATCGGCCGCTGCGATGACCGAGATGAATGACGAATTCATTTCGACCGAGCACCTGCTGTTGGCGATGACGACGACCGAATCGAAAGCCAAACGCATCCTTGACCTCAATGGTGTCGATAAACGAATGCTGCTACCGGCCATTAGCGCCGTACGCGGCAGTGCATCAGTGACCGATGCCGACCCGGAAGAGAAATACCAGGTGCTGGAGAAATACACGATCGATCTGGTCGGCCGGGCCATCGCAGGAAAACTGGATCCGGTGATCGGTCGCGACGCCGAAATCCGTCGTGTCATTCAGGTGCTGTCCCGGCGCAGCAAAAACAATCCTGTTTTGATCGGCCAGCCGGGTGTCGGCAAAACGGCCATTGCCGAAGGCCTAGCGTTACGGATCGTGCACAATGACGTTCCGCAAAGTCTGAAAGATAAACGCGTGATGGCGTTGGATATGGGTGCGCTGATCGCGGGTGCCAAATTCCGTGGCGAATTTGAGGACCGACTAAAAGCGGTTTTGAAAGAGGTCTCCGAGGCTGCCGGGCAAATTGTGCTGTTCATTGACGAACTACATACCGTCGTCGGTGCGGGTGCGTCGGAGGGTGGCAACGATGCCGCCAACTTGCTCAAACCGGCCCTCGCCCGTGGCGAGTTGCACTGCATCGGTGCGACGACACTGGACGAATACCGTAAATACATCGAAAAAGATCCGGCCCTAGAGCGTCGTTTTCAACCGGTCTACGTCGATGAACCTTCCGTCGAAGACACTGTATCGATTCTGCGCGGGCTAAAGCAACGCTACGAAACGCACCACGGCATCCAGATCACCGATTCGGCACTGGTCGCCGCCGCACACTTGTCCAACCGCTATATCACCGATCGGTTCCTGCCCGATAAAGCGATTGACCTGATCGATGAAGCGTCGGCACGGCTGGCGATGGAGCGCGACAGTGTCCCTCAGGAAATCGACGAAATTCAACGGCGGCTAACTCAATTGGAACTGGCCGCGCGCCAGTTGGCAGACGAAACCGATTCGGATGTGGTGAAACGTCTGGACATCGTCAAAGAAGAGATGGCGGAAAAGAAGCTGGAACTGGCCGACCTGCGCCAACAGTGGGAACTGGAAAAACTTGGCATGACCGACGTACAGAACGTGCGTCAACAACTGGCCGACGCCAATCTGGAATTCGAACGCCTGGATAATAATATCAAATCACGGCAGGCATCGGGGCAGGGGACCAGTGAAGATGATTACCATCGCCTATATCAGTTGGACTCACAACGCAAAGCGCTCCAACAACAAATCGAAGCCTCAGAGGCCTCGGACGAAGATTCCGACCATCCCGATACAACAGAAGATGGAACCGAGAAAACCGAACGGAAACGACTGCTGTCCGAACAGGTCACCGAAGAGGAGGTGGCAGAAATCGTCAGCGCGTGGACCGGCGTTCCGGTCACCCGCATGATGGAAACCGAAAAAGCGAAATTGCTGGTGATGGAAGAGCGTCTGCAACAGCGCGTCATCGGGCAGCATCCGGCAATCGAAGCGGTCAGCAACGCCGTCCGACGCAGTCGCAGCGGTCTTCAGGATCCAAACCGTCCGATCGGCAGTTTCATGTTCCTGGGACCTACCGGCGTCGGTAAAACGGAACTGTGCAAAGCCTTGGCTCAGGTTCTGTTCAATGACGAATCAGCGATGATCCGGATCGACATGAGTGAATTTATGGAACGGCACAGCGTCAGTCGTTTGATCGGCGCACCTCCCGGGTACGTCGGTTACGATCAGGGCGGAAAACTGACCGAGGCGGTTCGCCGCCGGCCGTACTCTGTAATTTTGCTGGACGAAATCGAAAAAGCTCATGACGACGTTTATAACATCCTGTTACAGGTATTGGATGATGGTCGGTTGACGGACAATCAGGGCCACACCGTTGATTTCACCAATACGATTATCGTGATGACCAGCAACGTCGGCAGTGCAATGATCCAAAAGATTGCCGAAGAGGGCGGCGACGAGAACGAAATGCGTGACGCCGTCGATCAGGCGTTGCGAGCCCGTTTCACACCGGAACTGCTTAACCGCATCGATGAAAAGATCACATTCGCGCCACTCAAACGTGACGAGATCCGCCAGATCGTCGATTTGCAAATTGCCTTGTTGGCCAAACGCACCGCAGACGCCAATTGGACATTGAACGTCTCCGAGGCCGCCCGTCAGGAGATCGCCAACGAAGGTTTTGATCCCGTCTATGGTGCCCGACCTCTCAAACGTGTGATTCAACAGCGCCTGGCCAATCCGTTGGCAACCGAGTTATTGAAGCACGGGGGGACCAAAGAGGGCCAGATTGCGGTCGATTACGATGGCCAAAGCTTCGTGATCAAATGTCGGTAAAATCCCCGCCACCGCACTCATTGGCGCGGAACCTTGATCATTTGTATTATTTCCTTACTGGTGCACCACCGTGCAGCAGCCAAACGTTCGTGAGGTCAGATTTATTCGTTCGAGCCATTCGCGCCGCATGGACTGTTAGCTGCGAAAAATCTTGGCCATCGCGATCAGGTCGTCCGCCACGTCAATCAGACGACGTTTGCGGTCCATCGCCATCTTGCGAAGGGCTTGATGAGCCTGCTGTTCGGTCAGGTTCTGCTGCTCGATCAGTATGCATTTTGCCCGATCGATACGTTTTTGGTGGTTCAGTTTCTCACGCGCGTCGGCCAGTTCGGCGCGCAGGGCCTTGAATGACTCGAACGTCGCCATCGCCACCTCGATCGCCGGACGGACGCGGTCAGAACTGACCTGACCGACCGAATAGGCAAACACTCCCGACGAAACGGCTGCATGAATTGACTGCGCCTCCGGATCCTGAGCGATCATCAGCACCGGTGTGGGATGCCGGTCGCGCACGATCGTCAATTGCTCCAGCGTATCGCGATTGGGAGACTCGACCTCGATCAGAATCACATCCGGTTTCAGCTCCAGAACCCGTTCAACAATCTGCCCCATCTCTTTCACGACTGAAATTCGGTGGAAACCGGATGATTTCAGTGCCGCGATCAACAGTTCCAGACGCTCCGTCGATTCATCGACCACCAGAATCTGTATATTGCTATCGACCATGAACGGGACTTGCGAGTGAATTCGGTGGCAGGCCGGTCTGCTCTTCGCGACTGATGCGCACAGCAGTTGTGATTTTGTATCACGAAACGAACTATTGTCGGACGCAATCGCTGTGCCAAGGCTGTGTGAATACATTAACCTTCAATGACGAAGCCGCGATCTTTCGCTTTCTTGACAAACAGCGAATTGCAATGTGAAGGTAAAAAGAATCTGTGGCCATCCGCATTTGTTGAAGCGCGCGACCTGCGCAAGGGCTGCCTTTAATTGTGGCAGATTGTCGTGACGATCCGCGTTTCTGAAAACACTCTCTAACACACTTTTCAACTGCTTGGTCGCACACACTCTATCTTTTATCGTGCGAACAACGTGTAAAGCAATTGGCTGTTGAAAGCTTACCGTTGGCGATGCTGAGAGCCTCGCTCCGACGCTCTCAGCGTCGCCAACGGATGGTAAATTCCTAACTTCCAGTCGCCTAAACGATGTTGAAACGCGTTGCAGAAATAAAACTCTGGCGCGTGGCATGAAGATTGCCTATTGTCATAAACAGCGATCAAGAAGTCTGACTTTGGTTGATTGCTTTCTTGGATACGGACGTGCAAAGGCGCACGATCATCTACCACGTTCTCTTGATATGCACGGAGAACACATTCCCGATAGATTTTTGTGTCCACGTCTGCGCAATCGCCATCCCACGTTCGGAATCATCACTCAACACAGATCACTCACAACGGAATACAGACATGTCATCACTCAACAATCCCTACGACGCCAAAAAATCGTTGACGGCGTCTTCGTGTAACTGTTGTTCGTCCACAACGGAACATCACGAACCAACTTGTCCCAACGCCTCCGGGTCAGCAGACCTGGCGGCGATGAACGAAACGCCGCAGGATGTCGAAGCGATCACCGAACGTGTGGTGGAGACGGCGGTGATCAAGGCGATTTTCGGCGGGAATGATGTGGCGCGGCGGCGTTTCCTGAAGGTGGCCGGTGCGGCGACCGTGTTGCAGATGGTGCGCGAGTTCTTCCCGATGGAAACGGCCAAGGCGATGATGCTTGACTCAGTCAAGAACATTGAAAAACCTGACCTGTCGATTGGCTTCATCCCGATCACCTGTGCGACGCCCATCATTATGGCCGAACCGATGGGGTTCTACAAAAAACACGGGCTTAACGCCACCGTAAGACGCGCATCGGGATGGGCGATGGTTCGTGACTGGGCCATCACCAAAGAGATCGACGCCGCTCATATGCTCAGCCCCATGCCGCTTTCCATCAGTCTTGGTGCGGGATCGCCGAAGGTGCCTTTCCTGATGCCGGCGATTGAAAACATCAACGGCCAGGCGATCACGCTGGCCAACAAACACCAAGGCGTCAAAGAGGCGAAAGACATGAAGGGCTTTCGCTTCTGTGTGCCGTTTGAGTACTCCATGCACAACTATCTGTTGCGATACTACTTGGCCGAAGGTGGTGTGCATCCTGACAAAGACGTACAGATCCGCGTCGTACCGCCGCCGGAGATGGTGGCTAACCTGAAGGCGGGAAACGTCGATGGCTATCTTGCTCCCGATCCCTTCAACCAGCGCGCGGTGTACGAAAAAGCGGGTTTTATTTTCAAGCTGTCCAAAGAGCTCTGGGAGGGTCATCCTTGCTGTGCCTTCGCAGCCTCCAAAGAGTTCGCGACTACTTACCCGAACACTTTCCTAGCGTTGTTCAAGTCAATCGTGGAGGCGACTCACTACGCGTCCGATTCCTCCAATCGAGACGAGATCGCCAAAGCCATCGCCCCAAAGAACTACCTGAATCAACCCGAGATTGTTTTGAAGCAGGTGCTGACCGGCAAATACGCCGACGGACTTGGCGGCGTTCAGAACGATCCCAAGCGCATCGATTTCGATCCATTCCCGTGGCACTCGATGGCGGTCTGGATCCTGACCCAGATGAAACGCTGGAAGCATGTCGAGGGCGATTTCGATTACAAGAAGGTCGCCGAAGAGGTCTACATGGCGGGCAAGTGCAGCGCTCTGACCAGCGCACTTGGCTTCGAGGCCAAATCCGGCACCTACCGGAAGCACACCATCATGGGCAAGGAATTCGACGCAGACAAGGCGGATGAGTACCTGAAGAGTTTCCCAATCAGCAATCTGTAGTCCCGTTTCGACGAAAGCCCGGAGGAATGTGCAATCCGACGTCCCTCCAGCTTTCGATTGTTTCCCAAACCACTGAACCGTCAAAAAGACAAAACACCATGAAAGAATTTGCACTGAAGTACAAACTGAAGGTCCGTTTTCTGTCGCTGATGCTGTTGGTATTCATCCTGTTTGCCTGGCAGGCACTGACCACACGTCCCTCGTTCAGCGCAGCGGGACTTTCCGAAAACGACATCATGTTGATGGAGATGGAGGGCGATATCATTCCCGATCCCAAGAATGAGGGCCAGTACATCAACAACCCTGAAAAGACGACAACCTTCCCCGGGCCTGTCCAGGTTGGCCATAAACTGATCGAGGAGTTTTCCAACCCCTTTCACAAAAAGGGGACCAACGACCACGGCATGGGATGGTTGGTGATGTACACGTTAAGCGTATTCGCCGTTGGCTTTGTCCTAGCAACGGTCTCCGGAATCGTGTTGGGCGTATTCATTGGGTTATCCAGGACACTATTCGAAGTGCTGAACCCTTTTCTCCAAGTGCTCAAACCGATCTCGCCACTCGCTTGGATGCCACTGCTGTTGTACACGGTCCAGGACGGCAAAACGACTTCGATCCTGGTGGTGTTTATGGCTTCCCTGTGGCCAACGGTGGCCGGAACAGCTTTCGGTGTCAACAACATTCGACAGGACTACATTCGCGTGGCCGGGCTGTTGCAGTTCGGCTGGTTGAGAAAACTGGTCACTGTCGTTCTGCCCGGGGCTGCTCCGGCGATTGTCGCGGGAGTCAGAATCTCTTTCGGGAGTGCTCTGGTCGCTGTCGTACCTGCCGAGATGTTATTGGGGGAATTAGGTGTCGGCTACAACACTTGGATCGAGTGGAACAACCTCGATATTGCCGGCATGATCGTATCCATTTTGGTCATTGGTGTCGTCGGATTCATCCTCGACGCAATGCTTGACCGAGTAGCCAAAGGAGTTAGTTTTGCTGAATAGTACTGCCACAATTGAACCCGAAAACGAACCCGAGAACGGGTCTGACAACGAATCTCAACGCACAACCGAACCGGCATCGGCGTTGAAGGTTGATTATGTAACCAAGGAGTTCCCCGTCCTCTCGGGCAACGGGACAGCGACCAACGAATCATTTTGCGTCTTTGAAGAGGTGAAATTCAACGTCCGCAAGGGTGAGTTTATGTCGATGGTCGGGCACTCCGGTTGCGGCAAAAGCACGTTGCTGAACATGATGGCCGGTTTTGACAAACCGACCCGTGGTGCAATTGTCGTCGATGGTAAAGAAGTCACCGGCCCGGGACTGGACCGCATGGTCGTGTTTCAAAGTTTCGCGCTGATGCCCTGGCTGACGTGTTTTGAAAACATTCGCGTCGCTGTCCGGCAGGCCTATCCCGACTGGTCAGTGGACGAGGTGAAGGCTCATACTCAAAAATACGTTGACACGATGGGGCTCACGGGCACCGAAAACCGGCGCCCCGCGTTGCTCTCTGGCGGCATGCGACAGCGTGTCGGGTTGGCACGGGCGTTCTGCGTAGACCCCAAAGTGCTACTGCTGGACGAACCCTTTGCACAAATCGACGCGCTGACGCGCGGCGTGATTCAGGACGAACTAATGCGGATGTGGGAAGCGGCCGGTGCGACGGTGTTTATGGTGACACACGATGTGGACGAAGCCATCCTGTTGTCCGACCGAATCGCACTGATGTCCAACGGCCCCAATGCTCAACTATCGCGGATCATCGAGGTGAACATTCCACGTCCCCGAACGCGCGCCCAGATGATCGAGTCTCCCCAGTACACACGGATTCGAAATGAGATTTTAAAGTTCCTGATCAGTCACCAAAAATCGGACCTTGCCGACAAGGTCTAATTCGTTTTTCGATGGAGGTTCCGTTCGGGGAATCGTTCCAGAATTCGATTCAGGAATTCTGGATCGACAGCCAGAACGCTGTTTCCGTCAATCCAGTTTTCCCAGAGAAGGAGATTGCTATGACTACTGCTACCGAGATTCCAACCACCACGCTTGCTGATGTGACCGCCAAAATCTGTGCAGCCAAGGTTGCCAATGACTGGACGTGGGACGAACTGTCGTCCTTGACCGGCCAGAACCCGGTTTGGACCGCGGCCGCATTAACCGGCCAGTGCGCCTTGTCATCCGCACAAGCGGTTGCTGTGGGGGACAAGTTCGGCCTGGATGAATTTGAAGTCAAATTGCTGCAACGGTATCCGTATCGCGGCTGCATGACGGACACCGTGCCAACGGATCCGTTTGTGTACCGGTTCTTTGAAATCATGCAGGTTTACGGAATGGCCATGAAGGAAGTGGCTCAGGAAGAGTTTGGCGACGGGATCATGAGCGCGATCGATTTCTCGATTGACGTTGATCGCGAACCCGATCCCAATGGAGACCGCGTGAAGATCACCTACAGCGGAAAGTTCCTGCCGTACAAGCAATTTTAACCCGCGCGGCGACGTTCCTTTCGACCAATCGCCACACCATCACGTGCTGCCTCGCAGGCTCTGCCTTTGCTCACTGTGCCAGACGAAAGAGCGGCGGGGCCTTCGTTTCAGTTCGTTTCCAGGCTTTCCGGGCAACGCCCGGGAACGAGAATTGACAACCTCCGGTATCTCCGGTGGTATCAAGAAGGCCCCTCAAGGGGCTATTTTGTTTAGATTATTTGATTCACCGCATGGCCAGAACGCCCGGTCATGCAGCGCTCCCTGCAACTTGCCGAAATCACGATTGATCCAAATCCTTTTCCAAAATCGGTTATGCTAAGTGAAGGTGGCCGGGACGGTCAGCCCGCGACCACATTTTAAGATCGCCCTGTTCACGATACGAGCGTACCTGACCGATGACCAAATTGATTGATCCGCAAAGATGGGCAGACTACGTCGGTGGCCTAGACTTCAAACCGTTGTTTGTTACCGTTAGCGGTGCACATATTTACGGCTTCCCTTCAGACAATAGCGACGTTGACCTGCGCGGCTGTCACCAGCTTCCGCTGGAGCAAGTTCTGGGGCTGAATCCCCCCAAGCAGACGATCGACCGATCCAGCGTCGAGGCTGGTACCGAGGTGGATATCGTCAGCCACGAGATTTCAAAATACTTCGGCTTGCTGATCAAAAACAATGGCTACGTGCTGGAGCAGATTTTCTCGCCACTGGTCATTCAGGGCCAAGGATTTCTGGATGAATTAAAACCCATTGCTGCGGGCTGCATCACTCGATTTCACTATCATCACTATCGCGGCTTCTATGCGACTCAACGCAGGCTGATTGAAAAAGCCGAACGTAAGACATTCAAGTCAGTGCTTTACGCGTATCGGGTTTTGATGACCGGAACTCACTTAATGCGGACCGGGCGAATTGAAACCGACGTTCGCGTCCTGAACGAAGATTTCAAACTGCCATTCCTAGAGCAATTGATCGGCTGCAAAGTGCACGAGCAGGCCACCGGCATCGAACTTGAGTGGGACCTGCATGCCAACTACTTGGGTAAAATGGAGTCTGCCATGGAAGCCGCTTTCGAAGCATCGAAGTTACCCACCGACCGAGACAGCGCGGCAGTCAACGACTTTTTAATTCGCTTGCGGCTGGATTCAAGAAGGTAGTGGAAACGTATTCCGTTATTTCGCATATTGGCAACCTTCAGTCGGCCAGATTTTCTGCCAACCTCATCGCCACAGGTATTGATCAAATCCCGAAAAACGGGGAGCATCGACAGCAAGTTGCCCTAGAGTAGCAGGACAAACTGTCAAGCACTCACCCAAATTTGGGTCACATGGTAAGCCCTACGCCAAGGCCCAAAGAAATCGTGGAAACTTGTCCCCGCACGCGACTCTGCGCGAAACTTTCGGCAACAGTCGCGTTAAGATGTTTTTCACGTCTTCCTCTTCAGCTTATTGACAAGGGATAAATCATGCCGCGGTTTGCCTCCCGGATTGCTCTGTTTTCTCTGCTTCCGTTTCTGTTCGCACTCACCCTGCCGACCGCCAACGCGGCGTTTCATTGGCCGGATGATCTCACTGGCAGGAGTGTGGTTGATATCAAATCCCGGACAACCTCTGACGCCGATCTGTCGGACTATTCTCTTCCCGATGACCGCCTCGAATTGAGTTTGATTGACTCCAGCCCGGACGATTCCTATCTGGCGGTCAAATGTGATAGTGAAAACCAGTTATTCGTCGGCGGCAGACGCAAGTTGTTTGTGCTCAAGCCCAACCAAGACGGCACTTGGCAACCACGAGAACTGGTCTATGAATTCTCGGAACACACTTGGGTTTACGACATTGAATTTCGCGGCGACGATGTGTTTGTTTCAACCGTCAGCGCAATCTATCGCTTGCCGGGCGCACGAGTCAGCACCGACAACATCAAACCTGTCCGGTTATTGTACGGCATTCCCCGTGGCCACACGCACCAGTGCTTCCACGCACTGGCGTGGGGGCCTAACGGAAAGCTGTTTTTCACTTTCGGCGATCCATCTTGGTACTACGGTGACTTCACACGTCCGGACCACTGGACACACTGGACGTTTGTTTACGGCCCGGATGAAAAGCAACAAAAATACAATGGCGTCGGCGCGGCGATGAGCATCAATGCGGACGGGACCGATTTGGAAGGATACACACGCGGTCTGAGAAACAGTTGTGGCCTGTGTTTCGATTCGCACTGGAATCTGTTCACCAACGACAATGATCACGAACAGTTCCCGGCCGTTTACTCACCCGGCCGGCTGCTGCACATTGTTCAACACGCTTATTTTTCATGGCCCAACGGCTGGCTGCGGTCCAAAGCTCCCACACGCATTGATCTACTGGAAACGATCAATGAGAAACTGGGACGCTATGTGCCGGTGTTGCAAACGTTTTACAACGAGTCAGAATTCCCGGACGAATACCGTAACTCGTTGCTGGTCACGCGTTGGGGCAAACGTACGGTAGCGTGGCATCCGCTGAAACAATTTGGTGCCACGTTCCACGGTCAGGAAAACGACTTGCTAGTGTGTCAAAATCTGGCGCGCCCTGTTGGTATCTGCGTTGGCAACCACGGCAACGTGTTCGTCGCGGTATCCCACATGGCTCAAAACGAGGGATCGCCGACCTATCGCAGCGATCTGCTGATGATTCGTGCCAAAGGCGAACCAGCATCTGGCAGGGCAATCGATTTAACAGAGGCTTCTGTTGAAGAGTTGTTTGCCAGTTTCGAACGGCATTCCCACAAGCGCGCGATGGAGAGCTTTGTTGAACTGACGACGCGCGACTTGAGTCAGTTCCAGCCACCGCAGATCACAGCGGTCAATGCCAGCCGGGTGCTGCCTCTGATAGCCAGACAAAATGCAGGCCAGGGTGCATCGCGCGCGGTCAAAATCTTCCAATCCTGCCTGACCCATGAAGATCCGGTCATCCAAACCGCCGCGTTGCGGGCGCTCCAACACTACCCACAGGTGGCGATCCCCCGGAGCAAGGTCTTGGCCAAGGTCAATTCCTCCCTTCCACGAGTCGTCCATGCGGCGCTGCTGGCGACGCTGTCGGGAGACGCACCAATTCCCGAGGATGTCCTGAAACAAACAGTTCTGACTGCCGCCAATACAGACACCAATATAAACGATACATTTGTTCGCCACGCAACGGCCATGCTGCTGGCCCGGCATGGAGACGAGCAAACGTTTGAGACGCTTCTTGCCCAAGACGCCGGCAACGTGCGGGATGTTGCCACGATTGCGTTGGGGTACCGGACCTGCCTGATCCCGGAGACGGCGGCGCTTCCGGATGACCTGCCTCTTCAGCCACATCGTAACGAAGAGGCGTTTACGGTTGAACTGGTCAATGAAAAAGTTGACCTGCGTACGATTGGCCCCAACGGAAACTACACGATCGCCGACCTGTGGCCGCTGATGAAGGATCAACCACGATCACAATTTGGCTTCAGAACGTTGATGCGGTTGCTTGACGATCCATCCCCGTCGGTCAAAAATACTGCGGGACATTTTTTGGGACTGTTGCATGACCCGCGCAGCGAGACGCGGCTTGACCACCTTCGCCAAACGGCACAAAAATTACAGCTGGAGGTCGCTCGTTCCCAAGATATTTACGAGGTCTGGTTGATAGGGCCCTTTGACGATGGGGAAGCAGGTTTTGACGCCGCGCGCGAATTCGAATCCAGACCTGTCGATCTGGCTGAAGCGATCAACGTTGGCGGCACAGCATATCGATGGAGAAAACAGGCGCGCAACGAACAGGGCTATGGTTCGTACATTGATTTCGTCAAAGTATATGGGCCGATGGAAAATTCCAGCGTGTACGCATATTTCCGCCTGCAAGCTTCGTCCCGAGTACCCGCACAGTTGATGCTGGGGCCGGACGGTAGCGTCAAGGTATTTCACAACAGCGATGAAATATTCCGCAAGCAGGCCGTACGCAGTGCACAGCAGTACGAAGACAACGTCACGGTCAGCCTGACTCCCGGTGCAAATGACTTCCTAGTACGGTTCCACAACCTGAAAGGACGCAGTGGAAGTTATCTGAATTATCGGGCCATCGGCAAAACGTATTTTACGCTACCCGAAAAACCCGAGGGCATGTCGCTGGCGCAACGCCTGGCCAGTGCCGCACAAAATGGAAATACGCTATCGGCAGAACTATTGAAGGTAAACTGGGAAGAAAGAATAAAAACCGCAAACGCCGAACGTGGAAAACGTCTGTTTGCCGCCGAGGCATTGGGATGTGCAAAATGTCATTCGGCATCGGCCGACGACGCGGTCACCGGTGGTCCCAGTTTGGCTGAATCAGGTAAGCGGTTTACATTGGGGTATTTGGTGGAATCAATTCTGCTTCCCAACCAACAGGTCTCACCAGCGTTCAAGTCATCATTAATTCTGGACATTGATGGCAACGTCATTGACGGCCTGATTATTGAGGAAACCAAGGAACGCGTGACCGTAATGAAATCGGACACAACACGGGTTACAGTCGCCAAAGACGACATCGAAGAAAAAAAAGAAAGCAAAATTTCTGCGATGCCAGCCGGGTTGGTGAAAACGGCCGATGAGGTTGCAGATGTGGTCGCCTATTTACTGCAAAGCAAGTAACCAAACGAAAACCACCAACAAGTCCGCATAAAGTCGCCTGCATCCGCACTAATTCAAACTGCTGTTTAACACACGGGTTTGTGTGGTTTTCACTCCGCCACACGACAGGGCGAAACGTGGCTGTTTTTTTTCTGCAAAGGCTTGCGGCCCCCCGGCATTTAGCAAACAATTTCGACACGTTTTCAACATGGAATTGTACGTTTGGGTTGGATTCAACTTTTTTTGCCAATCGTCCGGTAAGACCACGGGACGTTGACGGCACACAAGGCGGATCCTTACACCAATCGTTAAACAGAAGTTGTACCTGCCTCCCATTCGGACCTGAAACCTTACCAATAGTTCGCGCCATTGAGACAACCGGCGGCTGAACCATCTTTCAGGGCTCAACGATTGAGCTAAATCTTCGAATGGTCTGCGCCACTACTGGAGACCTACATGAAGTTTGCGTTGTGCATTTTCGCATTTGTGCTGGGATGTATTTCAACTGTGTTCGTCGGAGACATGCCGGCGGACATCAGTCACGTCACTGACAAGTCCCGAACGATCAGTTTCAAGCCCGCCACTACCCAATTTTCAACCGAAATGTCGATCACCCAAAACAGCTTCGGTTCCACCGAGGCTGGCCAGGCCGTTACCCGCTTTACTTGCACAAACTCCAACGGATATTCGGTTGACCTGATCGACTACGGGGCAACTGTTGTTGCATTCAACGCCCCCGATCGCACCGGCAAGTCCGCCAATATCACGCTCGGCTGTAGTGACATGGCCGGTTACGAGGCGTGCCAGTCGTATCTGGGGGCTACAGTCGGTCGATACTGCAACCGGATTGCCGAAGGCAAGTTTTTAATCGATGGAAAAAGATTTGACCTGCAAAGCAATAATGGCGATCACCATTTGCACGGTGGGGCAACCGGGTTGGACCGCAGGATCTGGAAAACAGAAACACTTAAGACCAATGATTCGGTGGGCGTGCGGTTTTCGACTGTCAGTCCCGATGGGGAAGGTGGATATCCCGGCAAACTGGATGTCACGGTTGACTATGTGCTGAATAATGCCAACGAACTGTCGATCGAATTCCACGCCACCACCGATGCGGCAACTCATGTCAATTTGACCAACCACAGCTACTGGAATCTGTCCGGGGCAGGGCAGGGCACGATTGGCGACCACGTCATGACGATCACAGCCAGCAAACTGGTGGCGGTATCTGCCGAAGGTATCCCGACGGGTGAATTGCTGCCAGTTGCATCTACACCTTTCGATTTTCTTGCCGCCCGCCCAATCGGACAGGACATTGAAAACACCGGTACCACTCCCACCGGTTATGATCATTGTTTCGTCATTGATCGCAGCGACGCCCCGTTGGCCTCTGCGGCCAGCGTCTACGATCCGGCGTCCGGTCGCACGCTGGAGGTTCTGACGACACAGCCCGGACTTCAATTTTACACGGCCAACTGGATGGATGGCCAACCGGGCAGTGGCGGTTTCGACAAACACTCGGCATTTGCCCTTGAAAGCCAGCATTTTCCCGATTCGCCCAATCAAGACTCGTTCCCTTCAACGCTATTGAAGCCGGGCGAGAAGTTTCATCACAAAACGATTTATCGTTTTGGCGTCAAGTAAACATGTGGCAGTGGTCAAACGCCGGGGCAAGCCGTTCTTTTTTGGGAAGTCTTTGGTCGGCCCAACCACGCACTGACCGGCGCAGCGCAGACTTCAATACGTTCCCAAAACCCGGCCGCTGTGCCTTCCCTCTGGCCCCGCCGGATGGGATACTCTGACACATGTCAGCAACAAACCTAAAACTGGTAGCCGCCTGCGCGTTTGGTCTCGAAGCACTCGTCAAACGTGAATTGGTCGCACTTGGTTATTCTCCCAAAGTAAGCCAGCCCGGTCGAGTCGCATTTGAGGGCGATTGGTCAGCGGTCTGTCGGGCGAACCTGTGGCTGCGCACGGCCGACAGGGTGTTGGTCGAGGTCCAGCGGTTTCCGGCGCCGGATTTCGAGGCGCTGTTTGAAACGATCAAGGCATTTGATTATTCCCGCTTTGTTCCTGCCGACGCCAAATTCCCTGTCGTGGGCAAAACTCGTCTTTCAAAACTGACCAGCCTCCCCGCTATCCAGCGCGCAACCAAAAAAGCACTCGTCGAGAGCCTGCAACACTTCCACGCAACAAAAACACTGGATGAATCGGGCGAATTATACAAGGTTGAGGTGGCGTTGTTAAATGACGAGGCCACGATCACGATCGACACCACCGGCGACAGCCTGCACAAACGTGGTTACCGGAAACTGATGGGACCTGCCCCCATCAAGCAAACGCTGGCTGCCGCGATGGTGGACCTGACTGTCTGGAATTCTGATCGCGCGCTGGTTGATCCTTTCTGCGGAACCGGCACCATCCCGATCGAAGCCGCCATGATCGGCATGAAAATCGCGCCCGGCATCAATCGTGATTTTTCCTCCAGCCGCTGGCACCAAATCGACTACCAGACCTGGAGCCGGTCGCGCACCGAGGCGCGTGACTTAATTGACCGGACGGTAGAGATGGATATTCTCGCCGCAGACACCGACGAGGAATCACTGAACATGGCCAGCTACCACGCACGGCTGGCTGGTGTGGAGAACCAGATTCGATTTGAAATGCAACCCTTTGAATTGCTGGAACACGGTCAGCAGTACGGCTGCCTGGTGACCAATCCTCCCTACGGCGAGCGTCTTCAGGAGCAGGAAGAGTTGGTCCCGCTGTATCAGCAATTTCCGGCTGTGATGCAACGCCTGCCGACGTGGTCGATGTTTGTGATTACCAGTTACCAAAAATTTGAGAAAGTGGTTGAAAAGCGCGCGACGCGCCGTCGTAAGCTGTTCAATGGACGGCTGGAGTGCATGTACTACCAGTTTCTGGGGCCGCGTCCCCCGCGCGACTTTTTCGCCCCGTCCGATACACCCACTGTCAGTGTTGGCTCCTCTGGAGACTCCCAAACCACCCCTCCGATTGAACCCACTGCGGCTCGCTCTCTGGCGGAGCAATTGAATTCACCAGGAGAGGCTGCGTTATCGAATGTCGTGGCTGATGCGACAACCACAACTCCTGTTTCAGTGCAACCATCCCCCGAGGTGTCCTCCGATACCAGTCCCGTTTTCGGCGGCCTTCAGGCCAAGGACCGTGAACAGGCGCAGTTGTTTGCCAACCGACTGACCAAACGCGCCCGTCACCTTCGCCGCTGGCCGACTCGCCGTTCGATTACGTGCTTCCGCATTTACGAACGCGACATTCCGGAAATCCCGCTGGTGGTCGATCGTTACGAGGACGCGATTCACATCACCGAGTACGAGCGTCCACACGAACGCAGCCTTTCCCGCCACAGCGCGTGGCTGCAACTGATGAAAGTCACCGCCGCAAAGACACTTGGCGTCCCGTTGAAACAGGTCTTTCTGAAGACCCGGCAGAAACGGCGGCAAGGCGACCAGTACCAGAAAATTGGTGACCAAAAGACAACGCGCACTGTTGGCGAAGGCGGGCTGAAGTTTTTGGTCAATCTATCGGACTACGTCGATACCGGATTGTTTCTGGACCACCGTGAAACGCGCTTCCTAGTGCGTGAACAGGCCAACGGCAAATCGTTTTTGAACCTGTTCGCCTACACCGGTTCGTTCACCGTGTATGCGGCCGACGGCGGTGCCACCCATACGACGACGGTTGACCTTTCCAAAAACTACCTTGCATGGGCCAAAGAAAATCTGAAACTGAACGGACTCAACGGTCCCCAGCACAATTTCGTTTCCGGCGACAGTATCGAATTTCTGGAGAAAGCCGTCCACGATCCTCGTCAACGGTACGACCTGGTGGTCGTCGATCCGCCAACATTTTCCAACAGCAAACGCACTGCGGACGACTGGGATGTCCAGGCACAGCACGTGGAAATGCTGGAACTGGTTTCCCGGGTGCTCAATCCCGGCGGAGTGGTTTATTTCTCGACCAACTTCCGAAAATTTAAACCCCGACTGGGTGAACTGCCCCAGTTTGAATCCATCGAGATCAGCAAGAAAACGGTGCCAGAAGACTTCCGCAACCGGAAGATCCATCGCTGCTGGAAATTAACGCTGGTTAATCGGTAGCCGCCCCCTGCCGGCAGTATGCGCGGTTCGGTTCAACGGGCTTTGGAATCTGGCCTTTTGTGCATGGCTGCCCATTGCCTTGGCAACGTCAGGTTGTAACGGTTATACCGGCCGCTGGTGGGATTCACTGGCTCCACCACCCCACAAAGGCTGGTAAATCTCCTCTTTCAAACTACGATAAGTTTCCGGATTCTGAGCCGTTCTGTATGTGAGTTCACCACACGATTGACGCGACTCGGATTGACTCCTTCGTGAATTAGTCACTTTGAAAGCTACCATGTCGACTGTCAGCCCTGTGTCCCACACCAAGAACACCCCTAATTCCGGCAACGTGTCCATTCCTCAAGACTTCGTCGAACAGAGTTTTGCCGGGGTGAAGACAATTGTTAAACAAAGCAATGCATCTATCACCGCAAACAAGGCATCCGGCACGGTATTTGTGATGCTGCCGGCGTATAACGAGGCCGAGGGATTGCCTTCGCTGCTGATGAAAATCAAGGCAGTTTTTGCTGCTAACGGGCGGCCTTATCACGTGATCGTCGTGGATGACGCCAGCAAGGACGACACATCCGAGATCGCCATCCAGGCCTCCGGTGAAATGCCGGTGACTCTGGTTCAACACCAACGAAACCAAAACCTGCCGGGCGCACTGCGCACCGGTCTAATGAAGGCACTGGAAATGGCAGTGCCCGGCGATGTGATCACGACCATGGACGGCGACGACACTCACCCACCGGGCTGTATCAACAATTTGCTGCAAAAGGTCTCCGAGGGATATGACGTTGTCACCGCATCACGCTACCAACCGGGGTCACGTGTAATGGGTGTTCCCGCGTTCCGCGTGCTGATGACCTGGGGAGCCCGGATGCTGTTTCAGGTCGTGATGCCAATTCCGGGCGTACGCGATTACACTTGCGGATACCGCGCTTACAGGGAAGAAATCCTCCGTGAAACGATGGATCACTACGGTGACGAATTCGTTTCCGAAAAAGGGTTCTCCTGCATGGCGGACGTGCTGCTGAAGATGCGTAAGTTCAAATACGTCTTCGGCGAAGTTCCGTTGCTGTTGCGTTACGACCAGAAACAGGGCGTCAGCAAAATGGCCGTCGGCAGCACGGTATGGCTAACGCTGAAGCTGTTGCTCAAACGACGTTTCGGTGGATATTGATCGTGGCCAACAATTGCATCGACTATTGATGCGCGACCACGATTGATGTGCCACCACGACCGAAGCTCCCTCTCTTCTTTCCCAACCAAACTCCCTGCAAGAACAACATGATCGTCGAAAATATTGAATCTCCGGCACAGACTGACCAGAAACTCAAATGGGCCATCGCCGGCGGCGGAATGCTGGGGCTCACTCTGGCGTTGCGGATGGCCAAACAGGGCCACGACGTAACACTGCTGGAGGCGGGACCATCACTGGGTGGGCTGGCATCGATCTGGAAACTGGGCGACGTGCACTGGGACCGGCACTACCACGTCACACTGCTGTCCGATTCACGTTTGCTGAATTTGATCGACGAGATCGGCCTGAGCGACGATCTCAAATGGGTTGAGACAAAAACCGGTTTCTACACCGGCGGCCAGTTGTATTCGATGTCCAACACAGCCGAGTTCCTCAAGTTCCCTCCACTGAACCTGATTGAGAAATTACGTTTGGGAGGCACCATTTTCTACGCGTCCAAAATCAGGAACTGGAAGCGACTGGAAAAAATAAAGGTTGCTGCGTGGCTCAGTCGCTGGTCGGGGAAAGGCACCTTCAAAAAAATCTGGGAACCGTTACTTAAGGCCAAACTTGGCGAGAGCTACCATCGGACAGCTGCATCGTTTATCTGGGCTCACATTAGCCGCATGTACAAAGCGCGTCGCACCGGGCTGAAGAAGGAGATGTTCGGCTATGTGGAGGGTGGCTATCGAAGTATCATCAACCGCATGTCGGATCTCCTTGAAGAACTGAATGTAGAGGTGCGCGTGGACCATCCAATTACCAAAGTCAAAAAGCAGGACGATGGTCGTTTTCAAATCGACTTCCAGGGGCGTGCCAGCGAGACGTTTGACCGTGTGATTATGACCACACCAAATTCAATCATGAGCCGTGTCTGTGAGGACATTGGCGACGACGAAAAGGAGCGCTTCGACAAAGTGGAGTACCTTGGTATCGTCTGCGCGTCACTGCTGTTGAAAAAACCGATCTCGCCGTATTACGTGACCAACATCACCGATACTTGGGTGCCGATGACGGCCGTGATCGAGATGACCACGATTGTCGATACGGACGAGTTTGGCGGCCGTGCGCTGGTGTACCTGCCCAAGTATGTGCCTGCCGATCACGAGCTGTTTGAAAAATCTGACGAAGAGATTCAGGAGAGTTTTCTGTCGGCTCTGGAAAAGATGTACGAAGATTTTGACCGGAGCAATGTCGAAGCATTCAACATTTCGCGCGTGCGAAGTGTCATGGCGATTCCAACATTGAATTATAGTGAATTGCTGCCACCGATGAAATCCTCGGTCGAAGGTCTGTTCTATGTGAATTCATCATATATCCTCCGTGGCAATCTGAACGTCAACGAAACCATCACGATCGCAGAAGAGGCGATGGACACGGTATTGAAAGCAGAACTGGAACGGGTTGCGGTGACGGCGACGTAGGGGCCAACTGCGATTGACAACAGGGTTCGGTAACGCCCGCCACACAGGGTATTGGCCCCTATTGATCACACAGTTTGCCCACGTCAATCTGTGCCGGTCTGCGTTAACCGGTAACTCTTGTCCGCGCGCAACGCGCCCCGCCTGTCGCAGGCTGACAGCCGAAGTTACGGAACCCACAATGAATGAAGCCCGGTCACAATCAAACGCTCTCCCGTTCACCAACATCACCGATTCAAAGTGGTTTGTTACCGGTGCGGCGCTGTTTCTGTTGTTGGGAAGCGCGTTTGCTTTTGGCCGCGCCTACCAAAACTACTCGACACCCGGACCTGTTTTTGACTGGTCTGCCAGAGGGTTGAGTGATTTTCACTCAATGTACACCTATTCACTGGCCTTTCGCAGCGGAGTAAGTCCCTATGGTGCGTTTGATCAGGACGATCTGGGAGATCTGGTCGTGACGCGTCCCAGTGCACCGTTTTCTCCGGTCATCTTTCTGATCATGTTGCCGCTGACGTTTTTACCGTTACAGATGGCCGACGCGGTTCTGTGTCTTGCCAACGTCGCCCTGATCGGTTGGCTGGCGCGACGCGTGTTCCTCTATGCCGGGGTCGAAATCAATCGCGGCTGGTGGTTGGCCATCTTTGGTTTCCTAGTCTTCAGTCGCCCCGGACACATCACACTGTACACAGGTTATTTTACGCCGCTGCTGGTGGCCGGCACACTGATCGCATTTCACCACGCGAAGAAAAAACCATGGCTGAGCGGAATCGGGATTCTGTTGGCATCCGCCAAACCCACTTACATCATCCCCCTGTTGATTCTTCTGGTCTTTCGTCGCAATTACAAAGCGGCCGTGATCGGTTTTCTGTACTCAGGTGCGGTTGCCTTCGCTGGCTGGAGCTGGTTGGCCGCCGACAGCAGCTATACCGCCGTGCTTGATTCGGTCCGCCACGGCCAGGATGCGTTTCAGGAAGATGTTACCGAGTTCCCGGTTAACACCTGGACACGCATCGACCTAGTTGGCATGTTCGCAAAAGCCATCAACTGGAACCCGGACAAAACGGTTTATCTGGGAGCCATGGTGCTGTTATTGATTCCGCCGGGGCTGGTGATCCGCAGGCTCGCACTGACCGAAAATAATTCGTCGGCGACCGGCCTTACTGCGTTTATCGGAATTTTGGCTCTGCTGGTGTCGCTGTACCATCATTCCTACGATTGTCTACTGGTGGCTGTTCCGTGGCTGGCACTGGTGCTGTTTGGCCGCCAAACAATTCCGCGTCTGACAGATATTGAGAGAATTCTGATTGGGTGCCTGTTACTGGTGCCCGCAGTCAACTACGCCTCGACACTGGCCGCCCGCAATTTCTTGCAACTGGACCAATACGGGGCAGTGTGGCAATCCATTACCATGCTCAACGGAATCTGCCTGACGGTTTCGCTGGGAGTGCTCATGGTGGCGGCCTTCAGGCCGCATTGCGAACCCGGAAGCTAACGCTGATGTTTCTGTTCCAGCTTTAACGCGTTGTTCAAAACGTCTTTCCATGGCCGAGTATACTCAACGGGATCGGGCCTGCCAAAATGATGAAATGCCAGAATACGTTCCACATCAGATCCGGTTTCTCCATGAGAACGTCCGTCGGCGTCAGGTTGGTAACTGGTGATTGTGTTACGAAAGACAGTATCAAAGTCCAGCCCCAGCTGGTTGATTGCCTGATCGGCGTCGCGCAAGATCGTTAGTTTGTCGCCGTTCAGATAAGGCAAATACAAATGAACTTTATCGCTGTCCCAGTTTCCGGCTTCAAAGGCTTTCACGATCGCCCGGTAGAACTCGGGACGGCAATCCGGGTAGATCGCATGATCGCCGCTATGGACGCCCAGGCAAAAATCAACGTTTGTATCCTGCCGTGTCGCGATTGAGAGCGCGTAACCGTACGCGATTGAGGCAAAGATCGCATTTCTGTTGGGAACCACCGTTTCCTTCATGTTGGCCTGTTCGTAGTGACCGCGAGGAATTTCCCAGTCGCTGTTGGTCAATGAAGAATGGTACAACTGGCCCAGTTGAGCCATATCCAGTGTGTTCCAAGCGACGACGTGGCCCTGCGATTTGAGGTAGTCAAGATTGGCCCCAAGCCGCTCGAGTTCGATCTTGTGCTTCTGGCCATAATCAAACGAAAGGCCGTAGACCTTACAACCTTTGGCCAACAGGTGCAGCAGAAGTGAGGTCGAATCCATGCCACCGCTAAGGCAGACGACGGCGTGTCGGGAATGGCTCATGAAGTGACTTTTGCATGTAGGGTATCGAACGGATCGGGACTTTCGGCATTGTACCAATCAGCGTCCAATCCGGCGACACGTACACCCGTCCGGCTAACTTACGGTAACGCAAATTGCGGGCAAGGTTTGACCCGTCAAACGGCTTACCGACGACCTTCCAAATATTCCCTGGCCGCGTCATTTAATTTTTCAATCGGTACCTTGATCTCTTTTCCCTTGATCGTTTTCAAGCGCACAAATTTATCAGTCGCCTCCAACAGCCGTGCCTCGACCGAAAACTTGCCGGTCGAATTGGACCAGTTTCGCATCTTTTCTGCGGTATGGCTGTCATCGCCACTTCCATCCCCAATCGCTTGTCGATCCGAGTCCATTGCCGATTTGGCATCCTGTTGCAGGTAAATTGACGTGGGATTCAGTTCAGCCAGTTCCTTCCGGGCAAGTTCGGCTGCCGGAGTATCAGCAAACCGCTTGATAATACTCCCATAAGCTTTTTCGGCACGTTTTTTGTCCGACTTCTTTTCAGATTTGCCCACAACGCGCGCCTTGAACAGATCCTTGGCAGGTTTGAGCAATGCGCGTTGCGTCTTATCGCGCGAGACCTGTTTCAACAATGCACCACTGGACTGTTTTATTGGTGGAAAATGTGCCCCCTGTTCACGCAGCCCCGACAGATCAATCAGTGCCTCGAAATTCGTGGCAGGATCCTTCAGTTTCAGGTCAACTTCACTTAAGAACGTTGCGGCTTGTTCGACGATTTTTTTTCCCAGCTCATCGGCCTTGATCGCCGGTTCGGCGTAACTTTGTAACTCGCCGGGAGTCCCAATCTTCACCACGGGCTTCATGGCAACCGCCGCCGCGAGGAAATCACTGTTGTCCATCGCCTGCTGTGCTGCCCGGTTGCATGACTCAAGCACGAGGTATTCCTCCTCGTTGAAGATGCGTCCGCTTCTTTGGGCAACCATATTCAACAGTTCAGGAAGCGCTTCGCCGCTAAGTGCACCCGATTTGCCGTACAATTGCTCACCGTCGGCACGCACGACATAGATGATAGGGATCGAGCGTCCTTCTCTTTTGAACTTTCTGCTCCACTGCTGCCACTGGTCACCTGCGGTGATCACTTTCAGCGGGACAAACTGTCCCGCGAATCGCGCGAGGGCCGGATCGGTCTCCAACCGCTTTTGCAATTTCTTACACGGTGGTCAGTAGTCGCGTCCGGCCATTGCAAGGATCGGTGCGCCGGATTTCCGAGACAACTCCAATGCCTGTTCTACCGTAGGTAGTTGGACTTGCCCAACAATCGTGGACACCTGGCACAGAATCACGAAGGAAACGATTAAGGAAACAAGACTGGCAAATCGCACGCTCATGGCACACCACAAAAGGGACAAGAAACTTGTAACCCACGACACGCGCACCGGGTAGTGGTTCACAAATGGAAGTTAAGCTGATTTTAGCTTGCGTCGCGATCGCAAGCAAGCCAAAGTCACGTCCGCTGGCAGGCTCCGTCCCGCGGAGCGGGACGGCTGCCGGTTTGCGGCCTTAATCAACAGCCAGCCAGACTTGCCAGCGGACCACCCGGTGCTGGCGGAACGAAGCTCTCTCCCATACGCCAACCGTATGACGGCCGCTATAATCTCACTGCCGGACAATGGACGCCACTCCGGAGAAAGTTCTAAAGGCAACAAAGAAACAAACAGATATGGCACGCAACGAACAACTCATCCGCCAACATAAAATCCTGCAAATCCTCGAACGAGTGCGTTACGGAAGAACGTTACAGGAGCTCTCTGACGATCTGGTCGAGGAACTGGGGCTTGCTTCGATCCACCAACGCACCATCCGCCGTGACCTAGAAGCCTTACAAGTCGCCGGCATTGATGTCGATAACCATGAGGAACAACGCGGAAAGGTCTGGAAGCTCGGCCCGCGGGCAAAAACGACCACCCAAATTAGTTGTTCGGCAACCGAACTGATCGCACTCTCACTGGGCCGTCAACTGATGCACCCACTGGTCGGCACGCCATTCTGGATGGGCATCGAAACGTTC
The DNA here is from genome assembly GCA_937967505.1 of uncultured Pirellulaceae bacterium. Lineage (GTDB taxonomy): Bacteria > Planctomycetota > Planctomycetia > Pirellulales > Pirellulaceae > Mariniblastus. The sequence goes on from CALCJM010000101.1 coordinate 24,007, forward strand.
TGGCAGAAGATCCAGGAGAACATTCCTGACAGCGTCCTGGCCCACTACGAAAAATACCGAAAAATTCTCCGTGTTCAGGGGCTCAGCCCCAAATCATACGAAGAAAAACTGGGCATCATCAAAACCATCAACCGCAGCATCCTCGAACACCGCATGCTGGAGATCGTCTATCAGAGCATGGGCAAGCCCGCCAAAACGCGCATGATCGAACCGTACGAAATGTGTCTGCACAAATCCAGCCTGTACGTGATCGCGGCGGCCAACGAGATCGAGGATCCGGAAACGCGCGTCAGAGTCTGGAAGCTCGACCGGTTCGAAAAAGCCAAACTACTGGATTCCTGGTTCAAACCTCCCGAAGACCTGGACCTGGACAACTTCTTCGGCAGCACGCTGAGCATTTTTCACGGCAACGATGACCCGCGCGATTTTGTCATCCGAATTGATGCCGTCCACGCGTCGTCAATCGCCGAAGACCCTTGGCATCCGGAGCAGGAAGTCAAAAAACTGGACAACGGTGATGTGCAACTGACCATCCCCGACGTGACCCACGAACTCGAGATCATGCCGCGCGTGCTTGCGTTGGGTCATGAGGCAGAGTTGCTCGAACCTGTCGAAATTCGCACGTCGATGGCCCAAGTCGCAAAACGCATGGTGGAACTTTATCAAAAATAACATCGGGAAATTTTCTCCAACGAAATTTCTTCCCAATATCGCCTCAGATCCGGGATCCTCATGAGTATGAATTTCAAGCAGGCCATCGGCAGCTGTTGGATCATCGGCAGCGCTCGTATCATTGGCTCGGTGTTGGTCGCAACGGTCGTGTTGTTTTCCACTCCGGAATCCGGCGGCCAAACGGTGCAAGTTCAATCTACTGGGAAAACGATCAAACTGGCGTGGCGGGAACCGCCATTGAATAACCCCTTGCGCGGGCTGGTGCCCTACCAATCGCAAATGCCCCGGTTCCCCGCCAATGGCGACGCCGGGAAGATGGCAGAGTTTGAAAAGAAACTCGGTAACGTTTTTCCTCACTCGATTGAATTCGCTTATATCTCGATGCGCGATTTAATGCCGGGCCCAAACCAATTTGACTGGTCCCCCATCGAAGCTATTCTCACACAAACCCGGGGGCGACACTGTCAGTGCACCTTCCGTGTATTTCTCGAATACCCCGGAGAAAAAATTGCGGTCCCCCAGTTCCTGATCGACGCAGGTGTGAAGATCAAACGCTGGAAAGCGCACGGTGGCAAAATCGCGACGCCAGATTATGAACATCCGGAACTGCGGTCCGCATTGAAGCGTTTCATTATGGCGTTGGGTCAACGGTACGACGGTGATCCGCGCATCGCTTGGCTGACGATTGGCACCCTTGGTCTGTGGGGCGAATGGCACGACTACCCAAACCCCAAACTGTTTGCCTCGAAAACGGTCCAAACAGAAGTGCTGGACGCCTATCAGTCGGCATTCCGAAAAACCAAACTCCACTTGCGGTATCCTGCAGGTACCAAACACGAAACGTATGCGTCCAATGCGGAACGTCCGTTCGGTTACCATGATGATTCGTTCGCTTGGGCCACTATTGCAACCGGAAAACCCGACGACAGTTGGTTTTACGGTGCCTTGTTACAGGATGCCGGCCCTGCCGCGATGGAGAAATGGAAGACTCAGCCCATTGGCGGCGAAATTCGCCCGGAGATCTGGAAATGCGTATTTGACGATCCCGGCTGTGCTCCCAAAGGTCAGGAGTTTTCCAAGTGCGTTGAACACACTCATGCAACATGGCTGATGGACAGCGGCATGTTCGAGGAGGATCAACCTGTCGATCGGGTGCAACGTGCTCAACAACAAACGGCAACCATGGGTTATCGCTTAACGATCCAGTCGGCGACTTTATCTGGCGGCACAGGCGAACGTTCTGTTTCATTGACTATCGTAAATCGCGGTGTTGCACCATTTTACTACAATTGGCCGGTCGAAACGGTGCTACTGGACAGGAATAATCAAACAGTAAGCGTGTTGAGCAACAACTGGAAGCTGGCAGGGGTGATGCCTGGCGGTGCGCAAAAGTGGACGGTGAATTTACCCCTTCTACGTGACGCCATTGATGTACCAGTGCGAATTGGCATTCGGGTCCCTAATCCGATGCGCGGTGGAATTCCGCTGCGCTTTGGCAACCAAAGCCAGATGCTGGACGGGGCAGGGTGGATGATCGTTGATTTTGAATCACAATAGTGGAAGCCCGTGTCGCAGCATGGTAATCCAGCCATGTGCGATCAAAAACATGTGGCTACCGTCACCAGACGGTGGATGCCCAACGGGCAGGCCAACCAGCAACGATACGCTCCACGCTCTGGCGAGCGTAGCCACGTTTTGTTACCCAGCAAGATCGACAGCCATGTGCGATCAAAAAAAACGTGGCTACCGTCACCAGACGGTGGATGACCAACGGACAGGCCAACCAGCAACGATACGCTCCACGCTCTGCCGAGCGTAGCCACGTTTTGTTACCCAGCAAGATCGACAGCCATCTGCGATCAAAAAACGTGGCTACCGTCGCCAGACGGTGGATGACCAACGGGCAGGCCAGCCAGCAACGATACGCTCCACGCTCTGGCGAGCGTACCTACATTTTGTAGTAGCGATCGTAAAGTTCATTTGCATCGACGCCCCGCCGCCACGCCTGAGCGATTCGCCAGTTCCGGATTGTAGTGCGTGCCACGCCCAGCCGCTCCCAACGTCGAACATCGACGTGAATTGGACCATCCAGCAGTAGCGGTGCCGATGCTTTAAAACAGCGTTGGGAAAACTCAAAATCTTCCATCAAAGCGATGTCGGCAAATCCCCCCAAGTGTTCGAAATGCCGGCGGCGAACGAACAAACCTTGGTCACCATACACCAGACGTTGGACACGCACACGAAACGCATTGCCGTGTTCAATCAACCGGTAAATCAAACGCGAACTGTCCAGCCGCTGCGCAAAACCACCACCGACAGCCTGCGAATTGGATTGCATCGCAGCATGTATTTGCGCAACCGCATTTTCAGGAAGCCACGTGTCCGCATGCAAAAAGAGAAGAATCTCGCCGCTGGCCTGCGCCGCGCCAAGATTCATTTGCAGGCCACGTCCCGGCTGACCGATGACGATCTGACCACCAGACTGCTGTACCAGATCGGCGGTTTGATCATTGCTCCCCCCATCGGCGACAATCACCTCGCTGGCTCCGGCGGCCCACGCTCTTGCGATGGCCTGCTGGATTACCCTTGCCTCGTTGAGTGCAGGGATAACAACCGAAGTCCTGACAGGTTTGCCGATGCCGACACCCTATTTATCGATGGTGGTGTCTGCCGACTGAGCATCAGCAGTGCGGAATATAGATGCCTGGGCGACAAACGCTTCCACGGTTTCCACCGTTTGAATGCCTCGAAGGTAGCGACGCACCCATTTACCATTTTCCTGTTCGAACATGATCAGCTGGGGCAAACCACGTTTGCCGATCAGTTGCCGGCCAAGCTCTTGTTCCTCGTCCAGGTCGACCATCGCATAGTGAAAGTCCTTAAACGATTCTTTCCGTAATAACTCGGGAATCGTCGTTTGCTTCATCACCTGACAGGGCGGACACCATGTCGCCGTTACCAGCACCAACAGCGGCTTGTCACCGGCTTGGGCGTCCTGATACGCATCGCGATAGGACTTGGCTGCTTTCGGTTTCTCGACGGCGATCCCGGATGAGTAGATTTCCTGCTGGCCATAGTCATAACCGTAAACCTGGCCACATGCCCGGTCACTTGCCAAACCCAAAGTCGCCATCATAACCAGCGCAATAATTAATCTCATGTTTTTCCTCTTCCTTGATACAGTGCGCTGTGACTGGGGGAGCCGACGCGACCGTCTCTGCTTGTGTTATCCCTACACCGGGAAGGCCCGGCACCAACGTGGATCAGAATGTGTTGACGACCAAGAAGTGAATGTGTCCTGAGCCAAAATTTATATCGTCCGAAGTGCAAGCAGAGATTGATTCAATTGATGACCCCGTACGGCAATTCACCCCTACGTGCGGTCGCAGCGTTAAAGCGTGTTGGATATACGGAAAACGCAATTGCTCAACCGCCTCCACCAACCAGCCAGGCACACCGGCGCTCCCTCCAACAAACGACTTTCCTGCTAAACGTGCATTGGTGTCATTTTTTTCGCCAGAGCGTGTTAAAATCTACGGGCTGCACCTGATCTGCGAGTCGTGGGATTTATTAAACCTGCCGAACGCTTTTCGCCACGCGGAAAGCACTGCAGGCCAGTCACATTTGGGCCCTGATTTGGTGTGGAAGTGCTATAATCGTCTGCGTTCTTGCCGCTTCACTTACCCACTCGCCCCAATGAAAAAACTTCAAGTCGGCTTAATAGGACTGGGCGATCAATGGACAGTGCGGCATGCGCCGGCACTACGTGCGCTCTCAGACCGTTTTGAGGTAAGAGCAGTATGCTGTGAGGTTGCCGAGAAATCCAGATTAGTCGCGGCTGAATTTGGTGCGGTGGCGACGGACGGGTTTCGCGCGTTAATCGATCGCCACGACGTAGATGCCGTGCTGGCACTGTCGCCTCAATGGTACGGGCCATTACCGATCGAAATCGCATGCCAAACGGGAAAAGCCGTCTATAGTTCGGCAGCATTGGATGTGACGCCCGAGCAAGCGGCTTCCATTCACCAACATATTCGCAGTTCGGGCATTCCGTTTATGGCGGAATTGCCGCGTCGATACGCCCCCGCGACCATTCGGTTAAAAGAACTGATTGCGACGCGCTTGGGCAAGCCCCGGTTGATGTTCTGCCATCAGCGGTTGCCGGTGGAAGACCAGACCCATCGATTACGGCGTGGGCAGCACTGTCCACTGGTTTGGCGAAACATGATGGAACTGGTCGATTGGTGTCGGTATTTAGTAGGTTCTGACCCGTGTTCAGTCGTTAGTGCGGCTCACGGCGATCCGCCTGGAGATGTCGCAACCTATTACCAGATGGCCAGCCTTGAATTCCCTGCCCAATGTGGGAATCAGACAACAGCCCCATCGGCAGCCTGTCCTCTGGTGCAACTGAGTATCGGACATTATATCCCTCAGCGCTGGCAAGACGCATTGTCATTCCGCCGCCCGGCATCGCTACAGGTCTGTTGCGAACATGGGATGGCATTCATCGATCTGCCGTCAAGCCTGATCTGGTTTGACGATGGAGGGCAGCATACGGAGTCGTTGGATTCCGAACGCGCTGTTGGGGAAATGATGCTGGACCGGTTTCAGCGTCTGGTTAACGGGGATCTTCCCCACGCCACCGACGCCAGTGACGCCTACCGCGCGATGAAGATTGTGGTCGGTGCACACGAGAGCATCAACACCGGCCAGCGGTACAAACTTGAGTTTGATCACCCGTAGAGAATCTCTTTGGTCGGCATTTCAGTGGCCTCAGGGTCAAACTTCTTCAGTCTGAGCAATTGCATTCCGACCAGCGAAACGTAGTACGGATTCAGGATCATGTACCGCCGCCACAGCCGTTTTGGCTCGCGCGTCAAACGATAGAACCACTCAAGACCATATTTCTGCAACCACGGCGGTGCTTGTGCCAGTTCCCCCGCATGAAAGTTGAACGCTGCACCAACCGCCAGAACCGGCATGTTGACGTGGTCCTTAAATTCGTAGGCCCAGACCTCTTGGCGTGGACAGCCCAATCCCACCATCGTGATACCGGCACCGCTGGCATTGATCGTATCGATGATCTCCTGCTTCTCTTCAGGTGAGACCGTCCTGAATTTGCTGGCCAGTTTCCCTGCCACATTGAGTTGGGGAAATTTTTTCACCAGCTGAGCTTCAAGCGTATCGAGCAATTCCTGTTTGCCGCCAAACAGGAAAATCGACACGCCTTCCCGGGCCGCCTTTTTGCAGGTCTCCAACATCAGATTGGGGCCGTAAACACGATCTTTCAGCTTGCAACCATGCAACAAATTCAATGCCCAGCGGACCGGTTGGCCGTCCGGTACGATCAGCTCCAGTTTGTTCAGCCGATGTCGGTGAGCACTATCCATGACGCCGGTCATCACACCATGAACGGCCAATGCCGAAACGCCCAAAGGACGTCGCGCTTTCGCAGCGTCAATGATTTTGCCAACGGCAGACTCGTAGTCCACCGCACACACGTTAACGCCGATCACGTTATGTTTACCTTTGTCAATCATCAATCAAAATCCGGAAAAAGAGCTTACGAACAGGAGGGAAAACTAGGCAACGGGTTGCTCCCACCGCGCGGTGTTATGTTCGTAGATCTCCGTCAGAATGGTTTTCACATCCTTGGTCAGTTTCCAGTCAGGGTAATGAGACTGAAACTTGCTGACATCACTCACATACCAAATATGATCGCCCATACGATTGTCTTCTTTGTAAGAGTGCTCCAGCTTCCGGCCGGTGATCTGTTCACAAATCTGAATTGCCTCCAGCATCGAACAGTGACTGAAGCGACTGCCACCAATGTTGTAGACCTCACCAGAACGCGGAGCACGATAAAAATGGTCAAACGCCTGAATCAGATCGTAGCTGTGGATATTGTCACGGACCTGTTTTCCCTTGTATCCGAATACGGTGTAGGGTGTTCCAGTCATGGTGCACTTCATCAGATACGCCAGA
>CALCJM010000102.1 GCA_937967505.1 uncultured Pirellulaceae bacterium
TACAAAACGCCATCCAACCCTACAGGACAACGTCGTGATCTATGCCAACGCCACGGTGCTGGGGGGTGAAACCGTGGTCGGTCACGATTCAGTGATCGGTTCGAGCGTCTGGTTGACCGAATCGGTTGAACCATTCACAACGGTCATCATGGAAAAACCACGTCTACGCATCCGCAACAAAACCATCAAAGATGTCGAGCCACCGATCGATTTTCAAATTTGAGTTTGCCCGTCTTCCCCTCCCAAAACTTTCTCCAAGGATGCAGCAATGGCTGACGAAATCGCGACTTCCCAAACGACTACTTGGCTGCATGTGCACGTTCCCAAGGCCGGCGGTTCGACATTGCGGCAGTTGATGAACCGTAATTTCGGTGAAGGGTACTATAATTCCAACTCCCTACTGGAAACGAAGCAGTACAGTGCCAGTGAGGTAGGCGAAATTGTTCTGGCGCACCCGTGGGTCAGATGCCTCAGCGACCACAAGCTGTCGCTGGATTTGCCATACGACCTAGAAGAATCCAATGTGATGGCGCTGGCATATGTCAGAGATCCCGTTGAGCGATTTATTTCGCGTTACTTCTTTCACCGTCATTTCGAAGAGGTAAATTGCATCGCTCAACAGATGTCCTTCCGCGATTTCGCCAACGCTGAATTAATCGAACAGCAGTGCCCCAAACAGACCAACAGCCAAATTTACTTTTTGAACCATGGTCGTTCGTTTACGGAGCTGGCCGTCATAAAATCGGCGATCGACACCGGACAGGCTTTCTTGTTTCCGATTGAACGATTTGACGAATCCTGTATTTGCATGGAGCGCTTGTTTCCCACCATGTTTACCGATCTGTCATATGTGCGAGCCAACGTTTCCAAACGTGACACCGAGGTGTCCGAAGAGGACCGGAAATTTGTCCTGCGATATTTGAAGCAGGATTATCCCGTCTGGGAAATGGCGGGAGAATTTATGGACCAAACGCTGGCGCGCGTGTTCAATTCGGAAACTGAAAAGAATGAAGCGTTGGAAGAGTTTCAGGACCGTTGCAATCGCCGCTATCACAACTTCCATCCGCCTCGCCCCAAGGGACAACCTGTTGATCACAGCGCCGATACGGATCAACAAAGCCCTGTAAACGCGGGCCCGGCAAGTGCAAAACCCGCGCAATCAACGCCGACGGCGAAGCAGGCCGATACCTCCGGGGCCCCTGCGAAACCGACAGAGGCGTAGTCGCCCCGGATTGTCTGGCTCAGATTCGCAGGCCCGAAAACTCGCGCCACCGCATCCTTCCACCGCAACCATTGGCGGTGGCATGGGTTATATTGAGAGAACTGTTTCGTTACTTTCCCACTCCCGGACTGCACCATGAAAAAGATTCTTACGTTGCTCGCCGCTGCTGTGATTGTTTTGACAATTGGCACCCGTTGCTCATTGGCTCAGGATCACGGAGGCAATCAGGCAGAAACCGTGAAACGAAGCATTGAGAAACTGGACGATGCACTCGACGCTCTGATCGACACCGGAGCAGAAATTGAGCAATTGTCTTCCGGGCACAAATGGACCGAAGGGCCGGTGTGGGACCGGCAACACAAGGCACTACTGTTCTGCGATATTCCCAACAACGAAATCAATCGCTGGGATGCTGCGACCGGACAGGTTAAGGTCTTCATGAAGCCAAGCGGTTACGATGGTCCGAAGACTGAATCCGGAAAGGAGCCCGGCACCAATGGACTGATTTTTGATTCCGCAGGACGATTGATCGCCTGCGATCATGGCAATCGCAGACTGTACCGGTTGGACGAGGACGGATCCAAGGTAACCCTAATTGACCGGTATGAGGGCAAACGGTTCAACAGCCCCAATGATCTGGTAATGGACAAGTCCAACAATATCTTTTTCACCGACCCACCTTACGGGATGGTGGACCAGTCGGTTCGGGAAATCGAATGGCACGGCGTGTACCGGTTGACGCCCGAGGGTACCGTCACCTTGCTTACCAAAGAGTTTACTCGTCCCAACGGCATTGGGCTTTCGCCGGATGAAAAGACGCTGTACGTGGCGCAGTCGGATAAAGCCAAACCGATTTACCAATCATTTCCAGTAAACGAAGACGGTACGATTGGCGAAGGCAAATTGCTATTCGATGCGGCACCATTGACCGACGACCCGGGCATGCCCGACGGTATGGCAATCGATACCAACGGCAACCTGTGGGCAACCGGCCCCGGTGGTGTCTTGATCATCACCCCTGAAGGAAAATTGCTGGGCCGGATCATGATGAACAAACCCACAGCGAACTGCACCTTCGGCGACGACGGTTCAACATTGTACATCACTTCCAGCGGATTTGTCTGTCGAGTGAAAACGAAAGCCACCGGGCTAGGATTTGAAAAATCCCCAACGCATTAAGTCTTTTCCGGCCCTATCGTGGCTACGCTCGCCAGAGCGTGGATGCGCTAGTGAGATGGCACCAATGCCATCCAACATCTGGCAGCGGTATCCACGTTTTTAGCGGTGTTTGAGATCACTAGGAATTGGCAAAGAAGGCTGCCGTGGCGATGCTCGCCTGAAAAGAGCGTGGATGCGATGGAAAGCTGTTCCCAATGCTTTCTTGCTGATCTTGGGCGACTGGCAATTAGGAGTTTGCCACCCGTTGCCGACGCTGCCAGCGTCGGAGCGAAGCTGGCAGCATCGCCAACGGTAAACTCTCAACTGCCAACCACTTTAAAAGCCAACCACCTTAAAACTGTGCCATTCCGCTGAAGCGGGTTGCCGAAAAGAGAAACAACCGCTGGCCGAGACGACTCGCACGGCCGATATCTGGGGCGTTTTGTAATCCTGTCAGAGAAAAAGTACCGGCTAGAGGACTTGAACCTCCACTCCCAAAGGGAACTTGATTTTGAAACAACAAGGAACGACACCGAAAAACAGCACCTCAACCCGTTTTTTATCGAACGAAACTGAATATAGCATCGGCATTTTACTGATGCAACCTGTTGCAAAGAAAGGCGACAAAACGCGGTATTTGCTGTAAGCTGTAAGAGCAAAAACGGTATGTACCGTTTTGGCTCTTACTCAATCTTTCGCTTTCGAAGCATAGCTGGATCAATCAAATGAAGCTCAAGACGGAACTAGCAGCGTGCGAATGCTCGATGCCCGAGGAGGATTTCAAGTACCTGCTCGTGTCGACGCTGGAAAAATCCTACCCGTATAGGACGATCGACGATTTGGTGTGTGGACCACTGACCGCCATAAAGTATTGCAATGAGGTCCGCGACGCGCTCAACTCGCCTCTTCTTCACGATGGCATAATTCTCAAAGCCTTGATGAATATCCGCAAACGCAAGGACTGCCCGACCGGTCTAAAGGGTGGTCGATCTGGGAAGAAGCAACTCAAGACGCAGCTGCAGGAAGTCGGTTTTGAAAATGGTGCCAGTGCATTTAACGAGCTGGTCTGTGATTGCTTTGCGAGCATGTACAAATCGCGGACCATCGACGACATCACTTGCTACCCAATTCAATCGCGAGCCTACTGCACCTACGTACGGAACAAGTCTGGCGTCGAATCCCTGACTGATGATCTTATTCTGCGTTCATTGATGAACACTAGGAAAGCTGCCTAATAGTTTGACCAGAGACACTCGGTTTTGATCTGCTTTACTTTTTTGGAACTTGCCTTGTTGTCGATCTTGGTGTCGGTCCTGTTCCATCCGAATCGATTAGCCGCTTTGTCGTAGGTGTCGCTGGGGTAGCCACTGAGTAGAAACTTTCCCTTCGTAGATCCCAACGCATCAAGTAGCCGTTCGTGTTCATCGTTTGACATCTCGAACGAGTAAGCATTTGGAACCGCTCTCGTCTCCTTCAGGTAAGGTGGATCGCAGTAGAAGAACGTGTCGACACTATCCTCTCTTGCAATGACGTCACAGGCGGGCTCAGAGTAAATCACAACTCGCTTCAAGCGTTCATGTGCCTCCTCCAGTCCATCGATAGCAGAGAGCCAGGACGAAACCTGCTCATTCATTCCACGACGAGTTCGGCTTCGAGACATCGTCGCAAAGTCCCGTCCCAAACCCTGCCTAGACTGCCGGTAGCGAATGAAGAACGCACAAGCGCGGTCAACCATCGTCTTTTGCGTGGAGTGCATTGCATCCTCCCACACTGGTTTCGAAAATGGTGTGAGTGAAACTTGCCGCTGAAATTCCTTGAAGTGCCGTTTTGATTTAAGCACTTTCCAGAAGTTGGCAAGTTCTCCGTATAGATCGTTGATGATCTCCGAGTGCTCCTCAACTTTACCGATCGGCTTTCTGAAGAATACTGCACCGCCGCCAAAAAATGGTTCCACGTAGTGCGTGTGGTCCGGCATCAGCTCTATGATCCTTGCAGCGAGATATGTCTTGCCGCCGTGCCATTTGATCGGGGCGGAAGGCCTTGAGGTGGTTCTGATTGCATTCATTTGAGATCTCCGTCCACAACACTAATGCCGATCGATGGAATGCGCAATCCATGATCCCGAATTTTTTGTTTAATCGGCACAATGCTGCCCAGACTGGATCTTGCGTTGAGGAAAAAATTGCTAGCGCACTGTCATTCTTGCAATGCCAGCATTTTAATCATCACGGTAATTGTGGTCGAAGTCGTTGCCGAACGTCCGTCAGCACGAAACCCAGCAGGTTCAGCCCGCGCCAAGTCGCTGGATTCTGAGCCTTGGGATTTGTCCCACCTATTGCCCCAAGTGCTGGCCGTCCGCAATACTCCTGCTTGGCTACTCTTGTAGTTAGCACCATGCTTTCAATCTTCGCCAGTGGAATTAGCTCAGCCGTTTCGAGCCTCCCGTAAGCTGCTATGCCGATCTCAGCATTGAAGTCATCAGCGTTTTGGTTGCCCGCTCAGCAAACACGATTCGCGATGTCCATTCGTCATCACCGCCGACCATGCTGCTCATCAGGTAGACGCCGGCACCGTACTGGCTCGCAAGAATCAAACCGGGCTCATCAAAGCCATCGCGTGAATCGGCACCGTCGGCAATTAGCTCTTCCGTGTGATCGATCAGCGATTCGACCGCGTCGATTAAACGGACTCAAACAGCCTCGCTTCGCCTACGACGAAACGCCGCAGCAAAGGAAAAAAACAAGATTGATAAGGAGGTGGGTTCTGGCACCGACACAGTGTTACGAACAGTATAAATCGTAGCAGCGCTCCGATCCAGTGTCTCGAAGCTGAGCCTAGAAGATATGAGACTGAATGAGCCAGATGGTAAGCTCAACGGCAAGTCCGTGCTACCAAATGCCGCCTGTGTATCATCTATAAACGCGATACCCGCGTCCGTTATAGTCATGCCTCCGATTAAGACCTCTTCTTTGAAGTCCGTGTTTGAAATCCGAAACGCATCAAAGTTGCTGATTGAATTATTATCGATAAAGACATCAGCGGGGTTATCCAGAGTGAAGGCCACGCCAGCAATGGTTATGTCATAAGCAAGAATCGCGTTTGAGAATCGAGCGCGACCGCCATCAATTATCGCCTTTAAGGTGTCAGTATCGTAAACGATCCTTTGACGTACCAGTGTTCCAATTGCCAACGCGCTCTGCATCCCCGTCGTAAACTGCTCATCAGTGATTTCACCTTGATACACTTCTTCTACGATGTCTGCATGGATTGCTCGGCAGCGTAAAGAAAGAACGGCAGTAAAAAGCAGAAATAGAATTGTTGCAAATCGCATGTGTAACACCTTTAACAAGCGAGAATGGATAGGAATGACTCTTCTTCAATTCTAACCGCTTAAGGCGATGGCTGTTTTAAGTTTAAACTACGGACATTTTCACCGCCCCAAGCCCCCAGATTACGGCGATTACTTGCCGTCGCTGGATCGTTTCGCTTTCTGCTACTTCCGCCAATCCTACGGCGTGACCGGATGAGCGTCGGCCCATAATCCGAGCCCTGCCGCTGGCTTAGCCACCGCAAATGCCGCAAGCTTTGCCGGTGTCCGCACCGCATGACCGGCCTCGTTTGGTGTTGCGGTACCAGCGGCAGCCGGGTTGAGCTCCGACGCGCTTCGGCATATTTGCGGTCAGCTGCCGACAGTCGACCAATCGGAACGTTCATCTTTTTGCCCGACACCGCTTGAAGAACAACGGTATCCGATTTGACTTCCAACAGATCGCCGATGGTCCGGTACTTCCCGCTGCTGTCTTCCCAGATACGCCCCCAACCCGTGAAGTCCATCACCAGTTTCAAATCCGCCTGATCCAGTTCTGACAATTGAAAGCTGACAGTGTCGCCGTTGCTGTTCGTGCCAGATGCCGTTACAGCTTCCAAGGCGGCCACTGTGACGCGATCACCGCCAACGGCGACTACTGGGTGGGTTCCTGGGATCGGGCTACAGTGGCACAAAGCAGTACCAACAAAAGAAAGAGGAAGCGTTTCATTTTTGAAGTGTCCCGGAATCGGAATCAGAATTTAGATGTTGCTGATTGCAGCTGGTCTGGACGCCCCGATCAAAACACGTCTCGTGTGATGCCCTTTCGGCCCTAATTTGATGACCAATCCCAGTCAATCGTTACATTGGACCGAAGGCCGCCTTGTGAGTTGGATTCGGCTTGTTCGTAGATCTGAACCGTCCACGTCGCAAAACCGCTTCCAACCTTGGTGCGCTTAGGCGTTGACTTTCCTTCGTATGTGGACAGGTCGCTACTTGCCCTATCTTTTTCGAGCTCATTCAGAGCTTCGGATACAGAAGATGTGGCGTCACACCACGTCAGTATGTCTTCAAACTCCAATGCAGCATCCAAGGCAAAGCTGTCAGTCGTAGCTGCTGACTCATTTTTTGACCATATGAAATTTCGGTCACCGTCTTCGAGGCTGACGCGCGCCTGTATTTCGTTTCCGTGTTTGTCTCTACTGAAAAGGTTGTTGTGCCCTAACGATTGCAACACAAAGTCGTCCGCGCCGAAGATGCTTCCCTTGCTAGTCTTGTACTTTGCATTCATAAGCCGTGCGAAGATGAATCGAATCATGCGTTCTCGATTTGTAACAAACGCAAACGGAACACGTGTCTTTGGCTCAGTCTCTAACGGGTGGGGAGAGGGGGCGAGATTCGGCACCACCCTAACTTTGGCAACTGGGGCAATGTTTTTTTCTGGCACATCCGTTGAGGCCATCTTTGACAACAAGAAAACCAAGGAAATTAAAATCACCGAAGCGATTAAACAGGCAACTGAACCTAGAACAACTTTTTCTGTTTTGTCCACCTGACAACCTTAGGAATAAGAACTGTTTTTAAAACACCGAGACAGCCCGGCCAGCTACTGCCGCACCGAGCCGAATCGGCAAAAGCGTTGGGTTACTCTTCCAGCTCAGGCAAGAACTCCCATGATTTGTCGGCGGCAAATCGTGGGTCCAAATAGCTCTTTATCGTCACGCCCCTGTTAGAGTGTCCGAGCGATTTCGTAGCGTCTCCCCCGGCGAGTTCGATCATTGTGGCATGCGTGGACCGAAACAGGTGACTGTTCTTGCCCTTTGGCCGGGCGACTCCCGCCTTCTTGAACAGCCCGTCGTAAAGAATCAACACTTTCGTGTCATTACTCCTCCGTATCGGAAACAACCGCTCTCTCACCGGTTCTCTGATTCTGTCGATGGCTTCAAGGACAAACGGCGGGACAGACTTGACGATCGGCAAACGGCCACCCTTGCGAGTCTCCGCCCGGAACGTGATTACATTGCCTCGAATGTCCGAAAACTCCAACGCCATGACAGCGCCGACACGCGCGGCCGTCGTGAATTGGATCGAGAAGCAAGCACGAAGAAAATCGCTGTTGGGAATCCCGGCTGTTATTCCCTCAAGTTTGTCAAAGGACTGCTGCAATTTTCGTAGCTGGTCAACTGTCAGAGCAGTTGGAACACTGGCTGGTACCCGAACAGGCTGGACGGTTGGCCCACGTTCTTTACGACCGGTTCGATTAGCAAATCGCCACAGGGAAACGAGATTGCAACGTTCTTTGTTTACTGTCGTTGGTTTGTTCCCAGCTTCTTTTAACGAAGCCATGAACCCACCAATGTTTCCATCGGTCAAATCGTCAAGCGTCGGAACGCGTCCCAGAAACTTGCCAAACTTTTTGAAAGAGTTCTTGTACAGTTTTTTCGTCTGAGGACTCGTATCAGGCTTGTGAGGCAAATAGAAATCTCGGTAGAAGTCTTCCAACAGTATGGATTTGGAATCGCTCATGCGTCACCTCCTTTCCACCAGTCGGCCCCGTCATCCTCATCCTCGAACAACCGCTCAAGCTTTTCATCGAATGATTCCAAGGGCTTAGGCCAGCCATCGGCGTGATCGTCCGGGTTAATGCCTTCGTGGCTCATTTGGTAATCGCAACGGCCCTTGACCGTGTTGATGAAGTCGCAAACGAGATGGAGGTTGGCGGTTTCGAAAAGAACGTCTCCTGATTCCAATTCGATCGTCAACGTAATGTTCGCACCGTTGGAGTCAAACAAAACAACGGGATCGTCGTAGCTCGATTCGTCAATCGCGATAATCAGTGACGCGCGGCTGGCGTAGATCTTCGCCAACGATGTTCCCAAATCAAAAATATTGATGGAGTGATTCATCAGATACCCGCCTTTCTTGAAATAGAAGGAAGGTAGGTCAATTGGTTGACACGTTTGGTCAACGAAGTAGCTCGCGTGGCATTCATAAGAACACCTTTCTGCCGGCCGGAGAGGCAAGCATTGCAAAAAGCGTAGGGCGCGGCAGGTGTCCTAGCGCCGATGACGCCCAGATCGTTTCCTAACTGGAACACCATGCGCCCTACGGTCTTTTCTCTACAATCATCGGGTTTAGGACTCTTCATTGCAGTCGCCCGGTAAAGAAAACGGGAAACGGCAAAGCATCGGTTTAGGACGACCAACTTCCGGAATGGAAGCAGGTCGATAAGCCTTAGTATCGTCATTTCGCCCCTCGATTTGCAAGTGGTTTTTCTGGAATCCCGGCACCGGCCAACTACTGGCACCGGGAAACGTGCGGTTTGCGTGCTTTAAGCTGGTTTTCGACCGGAAGAAAGCAGGGTCACTCAACCCCGATCGGCTGTTCAACAGGCTTCTGGCGGCTGATGTCTCTGGCCATTCTCCTGAGCAGCCGCGTCTGTTCTTCGGCCGATCGGGCTTGGCGTTCCGATACGAGTGCTTGGCGCTCAGCCATCGTCAGCTGTGACTGGTTGGTTTTGAGCAACTCTTGTCCAGCGGCCGCACGGTCGCCTTGTCCTGGGTTCTCAACAGCCTCCAATGTCTGCAACCCGTTCTTTGTCGGCAGAACGTTGCTCTGGTCAGCTCTTGCACCTGCGACAAGATTTGAATTGGCGCTGATTTTTTGCAGAATTCCTGTGTGTTCTTCGGCTAGCTTGATTTGCCGATCTGTTTGGCGGGTGATCACTCCCGTTTGCTGGGCTGCCTCTTTGACTTGAGACTGGTTGGTTTTCAACAACTCGCTCCCCGTCCTGTCGCCCTCAACTGCCTGCTTTGGGATCGTTCGGTCTGCGTCAGTCGGCCGCTTGGTCCTGTCATCTTTGAACTCTTGCTCGAACCCCAGCACACTGAAAAGGTTTCTGAAAATGTTGGCTCCGTCGGCCCCGCCGATCGCGTTACCAACCTCCACCGCGTTTTCTGAAACCGTTGGCTTAAAGGCGTCACCAACGACCGGGATACTGTCGAGTGCCGACAGGGGAACGTCCAGTGCGTTGAACTGCGTATTATCCTTGACCTGTCGTCTGGTCTTTTCAATTCGCGATGCCTCTACAGCACGAGATTCATTTCTGAATTCTGACTCCAGTTTGGTTTGCTGTGATGTCTTAGAGGCAATGAACGATGGCAGCTTTTCAACAACTCCAATAACGCGATTGAGTGGCGATTCTGCTGTGCCAGCCAGTTCCTTCGCCCTGGCCAGTTCTGCTTTCGACTCTTCAATTTGCTTTCTCAAAAGCTTAAGGTCGTTGAATGTGTCCAGAGCTTCCTGATTTCCGCCGATCGCTTTATCAAACTTTTCTTTTCCCAACGCGTCAAACCTATCGACGGCAGTCAGAAAACCATCGCCTCCAAATCCGGCTTTGTTGGCCGTCGATGCAAATGCTTTGAGGCTCGTTGCGGCTTCATCGCCAGACTTCTTGAGAAAGGCAAGCTGCCCCTGGATTGCAAATGTTTCGACCGGCGTAGCTTTGATTTTCCGTCCTGCGCTGGTTGCATTTGGAAGCGACCGTGTGAATGCGTCGGGGGCAAGGTCTGAAATTTGTGACGCGTTCAGCGAAAGATTGAGCGCCTCGTCCGTGGACAGTTCGGGAAATGACTTCCGCACCTTGCCTGCTGCGATCCCGGCTGCCTCAGCCGAACCAAGTGCCAAACTTCCGCGTGCGACCTTCTCGAAATCATCGACAAAGCCAGACGATTTTGCTTGAAACAGCAACTCTTTTGATGCTTCCCGATCAAGCCCAAGATTGAATGCCGTTGTATCCGCTCGTTTGATCGCCTGAGGCGTGTCCTCGACAAATACGCTGGCAAGTCGAATGTCGGCCGGAACGGTTTCCTTAGCCGCTGCCAGTGCCTCCTGCTGTAATTCGTTGATTCTTTCCAGCCGTTTCTGCATCGTAGCGAAGACAGCAGCACCGGCCCCCAGCGCTCCAAAGTATTTCCCGAGCTTGCCAATCGCCTGTTCTCCGAACGTGTCTTGCTGTGCGTTCTCGATCTTCTGGAGCGCTTCCCTGTGTTCTTCGGCACCGATCTCGCCAGCTTCAAAAGCGGCGTCAATGTCGTCCTTCATTCCAACGTATTCTTTTCGGATCCGACCAGTTGCTTCTTTCAGCCGTCCGGAAGCGGTGACACCACGCGTGATGCTCTCCTTCAGCTGTTCGGCAGCTGCTGCTTCGGCACGTTTCGTTGCGTCGATCGCTTCTTTGTTTTCGCGGTGTTTAGCGATCAGCAGTTTGATCGCCGCTCGCGACTTCTCGCCGGCCTCAGCACTCGTTTTGCCGTAGACGCGCAACGCAGCAATGTTGTCGCTAAGGACTTTTTCCTCATCCCGTTGCCGGCGGATCAAGGTTGCGGCTTGTCGGATCTGTGCTTTTTGAACTCGGTTAACCTCCTTGCCGTGTTTTTTGGCGGCGTCTTTCGATGCCTCCCATGCTTTCTTTTCGGCCTCGAAAGCTTTGCGGGACTGTTCATCGTCGAACGTAACTTGGATTCTTGCGGGCATCGGGTTACCTCATTGTTTGGGTTCGGGTTTGATTGGTCTAATTTTCTCTGCCACTCTCTTGAGTGTGTCGTTAAGCTCCTTCTGGGCTTGCTGGCCGGTGATCGTTACTTTCTGCCCGAACTGGTCGCTCAGGCGTTGCAGGCTACTTAAGAGAAGCTCGCAATGTGGTTTTATCACTTCCATGTCGATCAAGTTGCTTTCTTCTTGATCGTTCTCCCTTTTAATCTTGCGGAAACGCTCCTCCTCAATCATGCCTTCGGTACCCCTTTTGAACTTTTTTAAGTACCAAGCGACAATTTTCATGGGGTTGTAGGTGCCATCTTCATTGCGTGGCGCTTCTTTTCCTTTCCGGGTCAGCATGTAACGGTTGATCCCAAGCAACTCGGCTGCTTGTTTCTGGTTAAGTTTTACTTCTGAAATGTCCGCCTCTGAATTCATTGGTTTGCTCCGTTGTCGTGTCTGAATTTCAAAAAACAATTGGCAGATTGGGAAATGTGCGAAAATTAAAAAAATGGTGCGCGTCTATTTGCTTGCCGATGCAGGGCTACGCCCCCCGAGTCCCACCGGGGGCCCGGGAAGGACCCGTGGTCGCCTCCGTTGACTCGCTGCGTGCTGGATGGCTCCGACGTCCTTCCTTGCCTCTCTTCGCGTTGTTCTTGGATCTCCCGGGCACGTGAATAAATTTCCTCAATGCTTGGCAGGTAAGTTCCATCACGAGTTTCGCCAGTCCAAGGTGTTTTGGTTTTTATTGGTGCGTTTTTCATGCCGATCTGATGGTGGATGGTACGGATAGAGATGGTACAAACTTGAATGTTCTTGGTTCGGTGTGGATGGTACGTACGTACTCCCTTTAGGGGTACGTACACACACACACCAGAGAACGTTGGCACAAGATGAAACGGTTTACGTACCATGTTCTGTACCATGTTCTGTACCATCTCCAGCAGCCACAACAACGAACAATTCTTGACGCTCGTATCTCGCTTGTTTTGGCTCCCTGAAGCCTACGGGTTTAAAACGATCGGATTGTTTCAGTAGCCGAGTTGCCTTGTCCTTGTTCCATCCCAACCGGCTCCTAACGTCACCCGCCGTGAACGGATCGCCGCCAGCAAACTCCTCAATAATTTTTTGCTCACCTTCTTGGTCGCTTTTCTTTTGCTGCTGTCTCAGGCTTGATTCCCGGCTTTTGACCTTCGGCTCTGTCTGTGATCGATGCCAGCACGGCCAGGTATAGAACAACGTTAACGGCTCCAGTGGGGGAAACGACCGGGTGGCAGCGCTCAGTACTGACAGGCCTTCGTCCTCATGCGGCCTCAAGACAAGATGGGTGTCGGCAGCCCGGGACATCGCACCGGCACCCGAACCAACGTCTGTGACTGATTTACCGCCCTGCTCGCCCTTACTGGCGTGGTGAACGACTACAAACGCGCAATTCAGCTGTTTGGCGTACGCATCGAGCGTGTTGTACATGGCCATCATCTGGGCATTGTCGTTTTCACTTGTTCCCGGTGGTATGAATCGATACCAAGCGTCCAGGACGATTAGGCCAACGTCATCGCAGACACTCTCAAACACCTCGCCCAGTGAATCAATGTCGTACCCACCGCCACGCAAACACAACGGAAATAGATTCTCGTTCAGCTTCTCACGATCGTACTGGCGAAACTTGGCGATCTCATCAAACCGGCTCGCTAAGGTTTCTTCATGCAGTTCGTTGTCGATCACCACCACCTTTGCCTGTGCGGTTGGGAAAATTTTCAGCCAGCTGGATCCGGTGGCTACAGCCATCGCCAAATCAGCAGCAAGCCACGATTTACCAACTTTCGTCGCTGCGATCAGATTGCAGGTCTCACCGAGTCGCAATAACTGATCAACCACTACCTGTCTTAGCGTTGGGTTTTCTTTGACGAAGTCCGCGAAACCCGTCAGTTCCAAACTGTTCTGCTGTTGGGAATCTTTCAAGTCGTTGGGAGGTGGGGATTCTTCAAAATCTTCCGCATTGTCCAGCAGTCCCTGAAGTGTCTCTTTCGTGCCACCATCAGCAACCCAATCAGATAGATCCTTGACCGGCAGGCGAATCACCTTGATCGACTTGGCAACGTCCTTCAGGAGCTCAGCGGCCGCGACAATGTGTTTCTCGCCGGCTTGATCCTTGTCGGGCACAAGAACAACATCCCGGCCAGCGAGTGATTCGGTATGGCACTTGCGAAACTTCTTGGCACCGCCAGCGTTGGTTGTGGCGATAAACCCAAGCTTTCGAGCGTTCTCAACGTCTTTCTCTCCTTCGAGAAGCAAAACAGGTCCCTTACCGGCCAACAGTTCTGGCAGCCGATAAAGAACGTCCTTGGTGTCTTTGCGATTCCAGTCCCAACCCTCGCCGGCGGTTTTCGGTTTTCGTTGCCTAAATCCTTTCGGATCGAAACGAACCACTTGGAACTGAAGCGTGCTTTCCTTATCGAAATAGTCGTACGTTGCAACGATTTTCGACTTTCGGCGGGCGCTGACTTGATCTCGCTTCGTCATCAGGTCGGCTTTTGTCATGCCGATCGAACGCAGAACATCATCGGTGGAACAACCGGCTTGGCAGAATAGAACAGCATCGTGTTGCTTTCCTCGACCGATGCAAAGGCTCGCTTGGCGGTCGTCATGCGCGGGACATTTCGCCTCCCATTGCTGCTCACCTGACTGTCGCGCTTCCGTTGCTTTGATAATCTGCAAGAGCGCCGGCGTCTCAATACTTATCGAATTCACTTTTTACCCCGCATTTCCTTAGCCATGTTCTTCGGCCATGGCATCACAAACAGGGTCACTCGGTCCGAATATGTTTTTACTTCGCAGTCGAAAGGCAACAGAGACGCAAGCCTCCAAATTCGGGGCTCTTCGGCCGGCGGGAAAACAAGAACTGAAGCGTTGCATCGACCATGTCGGCAGGGCAAAACCACCTGGTAGAACGTGGCGATGTCCAACTGCGCATCGCCCTCAAGGAATATCCCCAACAAGATTGATTCGTCATAGTCAGATCTGGTCTGCCCTCCCAGTTGCTCGACCACGTATTGGTCAAGCCACTCGGTAATTCCGTCTTGAAAGAGCGATGTTTTTTGTGCAAGTCGTACCATTATTCGCCACCTTCCTTGGTGATGGTTTCGATCAAGGCTTTCACCTCGTCGAAACGATGACGGGCCGAATGGCAAAGAACTGATCGGCAAATACGTTGAGCCATTGGCCTTGGCGCCACGATGATCGTATGCCCTTGGCTAATCCAGCTCGTCAGGCTGCCGAGTACATGGTTGGGCGTGATCTTCATTCCTGGTCGCTTCCACGTGCCGCCCTCAATCGTTGTCCAAGTCGATTCGATAATCACCGCGGACACCGGCCAGCCGCGTAGCCGGTCCAGTTCACGCTGAAAACGATCACGTTCACGCCCGCAGCATTGCACGAAATCCATCAGGCTTTTGCGTTCGATCGAAACAACAGCCTCAAGGCCAGCAACGGAATAGTCGCCGACATTCAGCGTTCCACTTTTGGTAGCCATCGGTGAAAGATCAAACGGTGTCTGCTCACGTGTGTCGACGATCGCCGTAACATCACGCTCAGGGTTGATACTACGCATGAGCCACCCCCATCCAGCCGAATCGGCCCATGATAGACAGCGTGCAACACCTGAGAGATATGACGCGTGGGAGTCGTTGGTCAATTGGCAGCATCGGCACCGCGTCCAGGTCGCAGATTATCCGCTCAACAAAGTCGCTGATGTTGATCGATTCGAGATTGCCGATAGCGTCAGCGAACCCGATAGGGTCATCCGCGGTCATCGCTTTGAGAGCTGAATCTATGGACGATTCGACAATCGTTGCTATGATGTAGTTTCGTCCTCTGCCCGTCTTGCTCCCCAGCTGCGGGCCTTTTTTTTGCTCTGACATCAGATGCCTTCCGCTTCAAGGAAGGCATCGACAGCCGAATCAGACGGCACTGTTGGGGCAATCGCAGCGGACTCGTTGCCGGAACTGAACAGCTGAAGCTTCTCTTCGGAAGTGAACCGCTGCCCACCAATCAGAATGGTTTCGAGTTTCGCCCCGCGAGCGCCAATTTTTCTCCACCTTTGCACTGTACTGCGATTGGGGCGGAATCCCGCGTGTTCCTCATACCAGTCAGGAACCTTTGAAAGCCTGACCAGCACCTCTTTTTTAATGTCGATTGCCACTTGAGCACCTCCAATGAATTTGGATTAGTAATGCTCACATGGTCGCGATCATGTGCAGGGTGTCGTGCTCTATTGCCGTTCGGTGGCCAGTATCGGATTTAGTTCGGATTTTCGGATTTCGAATCGGATTTCAATCGGATTTGATTTGATAGCCATTCCTCACACGCGGACATAACTACACTTTCACTAGATCCTGTTTTTACAGCTATGACGATTTTCAGCACTTCCGCCAACGTGAATTGCTTACCGCTTTGACCTCGACTGATCCATCTGCCGATTGCAGGCTTGCCGTATTTTTTTAACGTGTCATTTTTCACTTTGCAGATAGATGTCAGGTCGGCCACCGAATGGGTTGCTTCAACATTGGACGCTCCGCCCGTGGCATTCCCTTGAGGCTCTGGAAATGGAAACACCTTCCATTTCGTCAACAAATCAACGGCAGCTTCAGCCATCTTCTCCCAACTTTCACCTCGAAGCGCAGTGATGCTGAAGGTTGATCTTTGGATAGAAGCATCTGATTCCATGATGAACGGATCATGCCCCAGTATCATCGACCATCGTGTGAGGCGGACCGTACCATCAACTTGAATTCGAATGATCCGGTCGAGCTCTGTCCTCTCCGGCCATTTCTTCAGTTGTAGTTCGTCCAGTTGTTCGGCAATTGCTTGCACCGCTGTGATTGATTTTTCAAGTTCACCACCGGATTTGCACCGATCCAGTAATTGGTCAATCAGGTACTCGTACCGCTCACGATCATTCATCAAAGATACCCGTTTTCACAAGAGAAACCGGTTGCCGATCGACCGGACGGGTACGGGTGACCTTTCCGGCCGATCGACGTTGTGGGAGCTACCCAGCACCGGCGTTCGATCCAATGTTTATAACGCAACTACCCAACTTTTGCCATGACTTCGGCAGCCTTGGTCAGGTCGCGTTCAGCGTAGATTTCGGTGGTCCGCGCGTTGGCATGGCCAGCGACGATCTGGGCTGCCTCTAAACCGTGGTTCTTCCGGATGTCCGTTGCCGTCGAATGTCGCAGCCGGTTTGGTGCCCACGTGTGCGTTTTCTCCCACGCCTTCAGCTCTTCGCCTACCGTGCCTTCAGGAGCCGGAAACGCCTTCAGGCAAGCTCGATGGATGTGCTGGATGTAGTGCCGGCGCTCAAACGGACTCCCGCAACGCCGAACAAAACAAAACTCCGTTTCATCCTTCAGGAGATACGGGGCCAGAATCGCTTGCGCCCTGGGGCCGATCACAATCACGCGCGACTTGCCGTGATGCTCTGTCTTGTGAGACTCCGGCCAGTACAGCCAAACGCCTTTGTGACCGCCGCCGGTACGATCGATGTCCATTGGCCGAAGGATGAATAGTTCGCCCGGACGACAGCCCACCAGCCGCTGAAACTGGATCATCGCTTTCGTTGGCTCGTACACAACGTGCTTAAGCGTTTCATCCACCACATCATCGGAAACAGCTTTGACCGGGGCGAAGTCCTTTGCAGCGGTCTTCCCCTTCCGCAAACCCGAAACGGTCGCCAATGCCTGATGAACGGCAACGGGGACCAGCTCGCGCGACACGCCCCACTTGAACATCCGCTTGATTCGCCCGGTCTGCTGGTTGACATAGCGTCGGCAAATGCCAGTTTCAACCAGCTGCTGTTGGTACGCGATCAACATCAGGGGTCCGAATTCGCCGACGGTCAGACCGCCGTAGGTCGTCTTCAGATGCTTGAGTGCCATTTTCAGCCCCGGCAGTTCGTCAGTCGGCTTGCCGTTCTTGACGTAGAAACCTTTGGCAAACGTCCAGTAAGCGGCGATCAGGTCTTTGACGGTCTTGGGCTTCTGCTCTGCCGCTTCGGTCAGGACTCTGCCGTTAACAAGCCACTGCGAAACCAGCCGATCATACTCGGACTTACTGGCTTTGGAGCCATAGGTGCCGAGGTAGAAATCTCGACCGGAAAGGGTAACCACTGCCTGCCCGCTCTTTTTGTGCTTACGGTACTTTGGCGGTGTTTTTGAAGAACCACGCATGGAAATCACTCCCGTTTGGAGCAAATCCGGTACTGTACCGAATTTGCTGTTTTCAAAACGGGCGTCTCTGCCAACCATTGGCAGGTCATCTGAAGTCAGATTCTTCCGTGTTTTACCGTGTCAAATCAAAAAAGTACCGGCTAGAGGACTTGAACCTCCACTCCCAAAGGGAACTTGATTTTGAATCAAGCGCGTCTGCCAATTCCGCCAAGCCGGCTTGTCTCTGACACCTCAAAGTATAGCAAAGCAGGCCCCGTGTTGGCAAGGGCCGACTTTTGCACTTCCCTACGCTCCGTTTGCAGGGTGATTCTGGCATTTTATGTTTCAACCCGGCGTTCATTGCCCGCGCAGTGCCACCAGCAATGGACGACGCTGGACGATTCGAGCCGCTATGCCGCTGGCCAAAACACCGAACAAAATCACAATCGAAAAAATCACAACCAATGAAAGCCAGGGAACCGAGGCTCCTCCAAACCAATAATGCGGCAAGGTAGCGAACAGTGCTGAAAAAATCCCCACGCCAAGCCCCCACATCATCAACCAGATCGTCTCCCGAAAAATGAGTCCACCAATCCGCCTGCGGTCAAAACCGACCGCTCGCAGCAATCCCAGCTCCCCCGTGCGCTCAATCACATTCCGAATTTGCAGAACGGCCATCCCCAGTGTCCCCAGCAACAATCCCAAACCACCAAGCGCCTGAAATGTATTCAAATATGTATTCTGCACGGCCATGAAATTCTCCAACACAACAGCGGCCGGCCGAGCATCAAAACCCAAATCCCCCATGCCACTTTCCAACACCGTCATCGCAGCACCCAAATTTGCATCTTCTCCACCATCAATCAGGAAAAACCGATAGCCCGCCACCGTTGGAAAAACGCGTTTGAAATCCGATTCCGAAATAATCAAACTGCCCTGCAAGACGGTATTGTTGAGAAATCCCACAACCTCAAAACGGACCTTTTCACCACTGTCGAATTCCACGTCGTAGAGCGTCCCTAACGAAAAAATCTTCAGGCTGTAATTAGCTGTGTTTTTGTCAATGATGACTGGAATGGGGCCATTGGGGGCGGTTGGTTTCTCCCCCAGTAACCGCCAAGGGTTGTTTACTGTTGTGCTGTTTCCGGCGCTACTGCCGGCCCATTCGAACCGCTGCGCGCGGTCATCGAAACGCTCAATCAACGCATCGGATACGCCGATTACCTGCGGCTGGGTAGATTGATACAGATTATTACAACTGGCGTCTTGCCCGGGCTTCAGCCGCAGGGCATACGTCTGCATCGTATCGGGAATCTTCGCATCTCCCAGAAGTTCAATTTGCCCCTCTTGGGTGTTCAGATCCGCGATGACCGGCTGACTGCTGGTGGCAACAAAATCAAATCCTCCAGTCCCCAGTTCCGTTGGCGAAAGTCGAAATGAACTGACAGCGACAATCAAGAAACTGGCCACACCGATCAATCCCACGGTCAATACGCTACGCAGTGGGCTGCGCCGCGCGTTCAGCCGGGCAATGCGCGCGGTGTCGAAATGGGCCCCTTGATCGACAGCCAAAGAATCGCTGTCACGTTTCAGCCAGCTGAAAACCGCTGCTAGGCTGGCGGTCAGCACAAGAAAACCGGCTCCCATAAATGCCCCTGCCTGCGGTTCTCCGGACAAACCAGTAGCAACAAACGCCAGCCCTGTCGCCGCAACCACTAGGACGCCAATCCCCCATGGCAGATATCTCTCTCGGGACAATTCCGTTTTGCCACCGGCATTTAAATTCGGTGGCTCAAACTGCCCCGCCAGCAAGTTGCGTATCGGCATGTTTTTGGTACCACGAAGCGCCCACCAAATCGTGACCACACACACCGCCAATCCGCTGAATAATCCAACCAGCAGGCTTTTGGGAGTAACAAACAATTCGATAAACGGGGTCGAAATGGCCCCCAACCACCATGTCCGCAGTCCATGAACGATCACCTGCGCATACCCAATCCCCAACAACACTCCTGCTATCGCACCCGCCATGCAAACCAGCACCATCTCGCGCAACCACACCTGCAGAACCTCGCGCTGCGGTAATCCAACCGCTTGCAGCACCCCAATCCCGGCCGCCCGATTTTGCACCGTCAATCGAAACAGCAGCGTCACCAGAATCAGCGCCGACGCAATCACGAACATACTGAGCGCCAGAAACAACCCGTCAAACGGCGTCGAACCGGACGAAGCGTTCAAACCATTGCGGCGGAGGGGAACCAGCCGCATTCCCACCTCGGATTGATCCAGTGCAAACCGCTCCAGCAATTTTTCCGACAGTATTTCGGCGTCACCCGCGGCAGCCGGAATTCGAAACGAAGTCACCGCCCCAAACCGACTTTGCCACAACTGCCGACCCCGGGTCGGCGAAATAAACGCCTTGGGTGTCGTCCGGTAATCACTCCAGTAATCGTCATCCTGTGCGCGAAGTTTATCGGCCGTTTGGAAAGGCAGATCCCAATTCTCGATCGATTGGGCATCAGTAACGCCTGGAACGGTAGGAGTAAGGTCCGGATCGTTCGCGATCGTGGGCGGTTGGGCCCAGGTTGGGGGAACAATACCACCACGCCGTTTGAGTTGAAACGGCGTTTCGGGGGCGGTCAAATCCGCGATCGCCACCAGTTTGAAAGATGCGGTTTCCTCCACCTGATTACCGTGCGTTGTCTCTGGATCAAAGAACGCAATGTCAATTAGGTCTCCAACGGTGGCGTTGATGTCGTCCGCCGCCCATCGATTAAGCACAATTTCGTCGTCGGCCAGAAACGCGATCCGCTGGCCGCCAGCGGTCAGTGGGAAGGCATCGCCAATTTGTATTGCCGAAACCATCGAAAATGGCACTCCCGATGGTTGGCCCTGCTTGCGAATGTCATTGGCCAGGTAGGTCAACACCGGTAATGCATCAGGGAACTCGGCCCTTACCGATGCTGCCAGAGAATCGTTGATCACCAATCGGTCCGACGAAAGGCTCCAGTAGTCAAACACGGGTGTTGGTTGGTCCGCGACCGGCTGCGTGATCCGGTTGAGACTGATCCCCAGATCCTCCAACTGTGGGCGGATCGTCTGCATCACCTTGGTCTCGATGACTGTAGTTTCGTCGTCGCCAACGGACGTGGCCTCGGCAGCAGACAGCAGTTTCGAAAACAGCACGGCATTGCACTGATCGGAGGATGACTTGTGCTTCAGCGACTTTTGTCGTAACCGCTCCTGCAAGCGTTCGATCGAAAGATAAAGATTCGGACCGGTGATTTGCGAGGGCTGCAGACTGAATCGGCCAATCCCGGCGTCAGGAATCACCTGACTGATTTTCAAATCGACGATGCTCTCAATCAAATCGTTACTGACCCCCAACGCACTTTCGGACGGCAGCTGCACAGGTTTGGGAATTCGCAGCACCAGTGACAGATCCGATGCAGCAACAGTATCCCAGATTTCTGGCGCTATTTCGAGCTCTCTGGCCAGCGTCTGGTTGATGATTACGGTGTCTTCGACAAATGCGGCGGTTGGACGGAAACCCTTGGCGTCGAATTGCCAAAACGATTCCTTAATCCCCAGCACGTTCACATTGGAGGCGCGCGTTACGGTGTTTTGGTTTGACCGCGCGGCTTCCACGGTCCCGCCTGGAAACAGGATCAGAGCGCTAGCCAAGACGGTTTGCTGCCCGGCCGAAAACTGAGCCGCGATCTCGTCGGCAAGTTCCGCACGAAAAAATCCATCGCTGACGATCAGTTCGTCGATCGTCCCAAGGCGATCGAGCGTCAGTTTGGTAAGGCTCAATCTCATGCTGTCGCCAATCAACAGCGCCCCGGTCAGCACGGCCGTGGCGATGGCGGCTCCCGCTGCGAGAGCAAGATTGTTTCGCCAGAAATATGTCAGGCTGGCAAAGACAATTTTCCATAAACTCATGAATCGAATCCTTGCAAGTATTACGAGTCAGACAATGTTTTCAAATTTGCCCCGCTTGAGCAGCAGGCGTTTTTCAAACCGTTCTGCCAATGACCTGCTATGGGTGACACAAATCAGGATCGAGTTATTCTCTGCTTGCATTTTTAACAGCAGATCGCCGATGGCTGCTGCTGTTTCTTCATCGAGGCTACCGGTCGGTTCATCCGCCAACAGCAACAGCGGCTGATTGATCAGCGCCCGCGCAACCGCCACACGCTGGCATTCCCCGCCTGAAAGCAGGGCAGGGCGGTGTCCGGTACGATCGGCCAACCCCACCGAATCAAGCAGATCGTTGGCCCGGCGGATGCTTTCCGGACTGGCTGCACCTTTGGCCAAGACTGGCACGAGGACGTTTTCGAGCGCCGAAAGCTGCGGCAACAGGTGGTGCTGCTGGAAAATGAAGCCAATTTTCTCATTGCGAAACTGTGGCAACTGGTCCGGCGGCAAACCGGTGACTATATCATCCAGCAACCGGATGGCCCCCGAATTGGGTCGGTCAAGCGTCCCCGCAATGTGCAGGAAGGTGCTTTTACCGCTCCCCGATTCGCCAAGGATCGCCAGTTGCTCTCCCCGATTCATTTCCAGTGACACGCCATCAAGAATTTCCAGCGGTCCGGCGGCCGTATCGAAATGCTTGACGATCTCGGAGGCGACGAAGTCTGCCATGGGAAAATGCTTGTTGAAGTAATTTGAAGAAGGAAAAAACGCAGGATGGGCACCTACTCGCGCTCACGACAGCGTTACCAATAAAGTTTACCAGCGCCAGGCTCACCAAGCCAGACAACGGCACGACGAGCCGTCGGAAAGACAAGGTACCGGCGTCGCGGTGAAATTCCTTTTCAAAACGACTTCGGAACAACTGTGGTCAACAACGCCAGGCATCCCAGGCCATAGAACGAGTATTCGACATCGTGGGCGTCGTCCCAAGCAGCAGCCATGAAACCGCCCGCCGGCAGTTCCATCGATTGCACAAATCTGGCGTACAGTTCCACATCCAGTTCGTCAAAGGAATCCAGATCGCACAGCGTCAATCCGGTGGTGAATGAACTGAGTAGATCCGCGATTGGAATACGCGTGTTGGCGCGGATGCCGCCTTCATCGGTCTGCATCTCGCACAGAAAGTCCAGCGTCAGCTCCTTCGTTTCTCCGTCAAGGTAATCAGAAAACGGAAGGCCGGTTTGATCAGCCAGGATCTTCAGCGTGGCGACGGCGGCGGCCGAGGGGTTCGATCCGGCGCGTTTGCTGGCGCGGATCTCCCGCCAACCGCCTTCCGGGTCGCGTCTGGATTCGAGGAAGCCAACGATGGTGTCGGGATTCGCAATAGGGCGTTCCAGTAATTGCATCACCAGCACCACCAAAAACGTGTGATAGGTGCTGCCCGCATGGCCCTCAGGGGCTTTGGCGTAACCGCCGTCAGAACGCCGGAGCGTTTCGAGAAAAGCGGCGACGTTGTCTCGCCAGTTCAATTTCGATTCCGCAAACACATCGATGCCAGCGCTTACCTTCAACAAATTGGCCGCGTAAAACAACGAAAAGAAATCAACGATCGTCTGCTGAGCGGCCAACTGCCGTTTGAGAAAACTGGCGGCGCGCTCGGCCGGGTCGCCGTACAACCGGCCAAGGATCGATAACCCGCGCAGACCAAACGCGGTGTAGTACAGATCACTGCCCCCCATCCGGCCAGCGAAACCGCCATCTTCACGCTGGGCTGCCAGGAAATACTGCGTGTGCAACTCGCGCTGTTCTTCGGGAAGCCGCCCCAGCCCAGAGGCGAGTCGGACGGTCAGTTGCTGAAGGTAGGCGGACATGGGAGACTTGCAAACGCGCCACTTGCACTACGTGGCGACATAAGGAGTAATAGCGGCGATAAAGGATGGCGGGGTGGCGATCGATTCTGGTTTCTTGCCATGCGTGTCGGCAGAAAACAAACAACAAACGGCCGTCATCGAGCCGTCGGCGATTTTCATTTCATCGCGAAAAAAATCAAACGCGTAGGTCACGCTTTTCGTGCCAATCTTTTCGACGGTCACCCGGATGTCAATCAGTTCTTCAAACTTGATCGCCACCCGGTAATTGCATTGGGCGTTAACCCGCGGCCAGCTGATTTGTTGTCCGTCAGCTTCACAGATCACGCCCATCCCGACCGAACGCAAAAATTCATGTTCGGCCTGTTCCATGTAAGCGAAGAAATTGGAAAAGTGCACGATGCCGGCCATGTCGGTTTCGCGAAACTCAATCCGGCGACGAAAAGTGAAAACTTGCGACATGAACGAACCGGGGGGAAGTTTTAAAATATTGGCTGTAAATTAACTGCCGTCGCCAGACGGTGGATCGAACGACCGCACTCTGGCGAGCGCGGCTACGGGAAAGTGCGACCGGCCAAAAGAAAATGCAGACACCGGAACGGTACTGCATTTTCGCTGTTCAGATTTTCTGACTGGCAATTAGTCACCAACGTATGGCAGCAACGCCATGAATCGGGCGCGTTTGATCGAATCCGAAACGGCGTGCTGGCTGACCGCCGTACAGCCCGTCTTGCGACGCCCGACAATGCGACCGTGGCGATTGACCAGCTTCTTTAGCAGTTCAACATCCTTGTAATCGACATACATTGGGCGAGGACGTTCGCCGTCTACAAACAATGGATCTTTGCGGACGGTTTTTGTTTTGGCTTTCGCTTTGCGACGTGTAGGGCGTTTTTTGAAGGGTGGCACTGCTATTTAACTCTCTTACCAACAATTTGTTTGAATGGCTTGGTGGCCTTGGCGATTTCCGGGACTCGCTATTTTATTTGGTCCATTAGGAAGCCCCACATTATGCCAATTGGTCGTCAGAACACAATAGAAAATTAAGCCAGCCCTTGCCAAAGAGCCGTTTTGGCCATTTTTCCCTGATTTCACCCGCAAAGCGGACAAAAAATGCCGTTTTTCCACTCCTTAATACGAGCTTGCCCACTCTGACCGGCCTGCTAAAATTCGAATATGACACTGATTCCAAAAATCCGGTCAAGCGACGTTAGCGCGGTCACCTCGGTTAACTCAGGCCAGTTTATCGCAGGCCAATCTCCTCCGAGATTGCGGCGACTGGCACAGTGGGTCCAGATTGTACTGTTGGTACTGGTGCTGGTTTCGTCACCGTTCCAGTATGCGATAGCCAAGTGTCATTGCCGGGGAGAGGGTTGTTGCGGTTTTGTTGCGACAGTAAACGAGGTCGAGAACTGCTGCGGCGCGTCAACAAGAGCTTGCTGCTGTGCGACGATTGCGGGGCCTGCCGAGCAGAAGACAAGCGACCGGCAACCAGCCGAGCAGTGCTTGCGCTGCAGCAGTCAGTGCCAATGTGGGGCGATCAAGGTTGGGCTCAGCGATAACAAAATTGGCCAGACGGACACCGTTGACATCCCCGTCCCTCCGACACCACTGGTTTCATTGGTCATATTGAAGGACCGGCTATTTAAGTGCCCGACACAGATCGCGCTTGCCGATTTGATTCCGGTCCGTCTTCATGCATTGCTCTGCGTGTGGCTGAATTAACAGAACAGCCAAAACTGTTCCTGTTTAAATTCAACCTTTCTTGAAAGAGAAACCCTATGTCAATTATTAAAATAGCCGCAATCGCATGCGCCATGCTCTTGGTGGCTGCCGCCGGATACTCGGTCGCCAGTCCCTTCACAGGACCCGCTGCCGACACAGTATGTTGTTGCGGCCCGGTGTGCCTGTGCGAATCGTGTCAGTGCGATTGTCAAAGCGACAATTGCGATTGCGAGGCCTGCTGTTGCAGCGGAGCAGTGAGCTGCGATTGCTGCGAAGAGTAAGGACGATTGGGTAAGTACGATTGAGTAAATGCCATCCGGATCTGATTCCGGAATGAAAACTTGGCGGCACAGGCTTGGGTCTGTGCCGCTTTTTTTACGGAGAATGCGATCAGCAATTCCAGGCCGCATCGCGGGCAGTTATTTGCCAAGCGATTTGGAGACATCGGTTTGGTACGCCGAGATCGCCGGATAAATCCCCACCACAATGGCCAACAACATCATCCCGGGGACAACCAAAAACTCTGGCGAGATCGCCCATTCCAATGCCCACGTTGGCAGGTATTGGCCACCCCAGAAATTGGACAGTGGAATTTTGGGGGCAAAGTCAAAAAAGCCAACCTGCACGTTGGTGCGCTCTTCAATGATTGGGCCGAGTGCCGCGTTGAGCCCATGGCCGGCCGCCCAACCTAACATTCCCGCCAGCAACGCCATCAGCATGGCCTCGCACAACATGATCCCCATCACCTTTTGCCGGCTGGCACCGAGCGCCCGGATCACGGCAATCTCGTGACGGCGTTGAGACATGGAATTGTAGATGCCGACCAGAATTCCAATCGCCGACACAACGCAAATCATCGACGTAAGCGCCAGCAACACCCAACGGATGGGGTCAACGAAAGAGGCGAACAACGACGTTACTGTCATCACCGGGTTGATCGCCTGAGCCGCCTTTTGTGCCTTTTCAGGACGGAACGAAGACCAATCCAGTGTGGTTTCCAAATCGCCCTCGTTGATCACCGATGGCAGAAAAAAACCAACCGTATCGGTTCCATCCTCGCCAACGATGGTGCGGACCAGAATTGAGGTGACCTCTCTATTTTCCATCGGCAGCGGTTCGGGCCATTGGGTATCTTCAGCGCGAGAATCCGGACTGGAGGAATCCGGATTGGCAACTTCGGTAGATGCACTGTCGTGTGTCGAATGCGGCCCCCCGGTTTGTTGCCTGTCGTCGTCTTCCTCAGCACCACCACCGCCGCCAACCCCATTGCCGAGCTTTCCATCATCAAATTCCGCACGAGCCTTTTTTTCTCTGGCCGCCGCAGCCTTTCCCAACAGCGAATCGTCCTCCAGGCTTTTGGAATGGTCCTCCATGGACAGGAACCCTTCCATGTTAAGAAACACCGCGCGATCGTTGGCAGTCCCGGTTCGTTTCAGAATACCGACGATGTAAAAGTCAGTTCGATGGATGTGGGATCCCGGGTCGTTGGGGTCGCCATGGGTCGGCTGGAGCGTGTCACCAATTTTCAGATTCGACTTACGCGCCACCGTCTCTCCAACCACCGCTTCGTAGTGGCCGTGCTGCTGATTGAATTCCTCAAAACAACGTCCCTCGGAGAATTCAAACTTTTTTTCGGGATCAATCGAAACCAACATTTTGTTGAAGAAATCTGGCTTGGTCGCCACGCAGCGAAACGCCGCTCCGGTGGTCTCATCGACCCAAAAATCTCCCAGATTGATCGGGACTGCGGTGTGCGTCCAATCGTAGTGAAGCCCGACCTCGTGAATCCCCAATCGCGATTCCTGTTGGGTAGAAAATGCATCTTCAAAAACGGTGTTCAGCAACGATGGCGGCTGATCGGCGGAAGCTCCCGAGGCAAGCTGAAGTGCAGATTTTTCGTGGGCGTAAGTCTCCCAAGCGATCGAATTTTTCAATTCGCGCTGCCGCGTTTTTTCACCGCAGAACGCAAGGTAGTACTCGTAAGGTACATTTTCGACCGGCGAGGCAAGATAATAAACGGAGCTGAACGCCAACTGTAGTTCTCCGCCACGGGCGCCAACCAGAATGTTGTAACCAAAGTTGCTGTTGTCGTTAAACGCCCGTGAGACCATGCCGTGCACGGTCAGCACGGTGACCACCATCATCACGCCCAGTGCCATCGAGATAATCGTCAACAGCGACCCCAGGCCGCGGTGCTGAATGTTGCGCCAGGCGATCTTAAAAACGTTCATGCCCGCGTCTCCGGTTGCACGCCAGTCACCGCGTCTGTTACGGCAATATCTTTGGCACTTGTCCCCACGGCCGACCGCGCGTCACGCACGACCAGGTTCAAATCTTCCAACTGGACCACGCGATCAAATTGTTTGGCCACTTCCATCGAGTGAGTCACCAGCAACACCGAGATGTTCTCCTTGCGACAGTTCGCCCGGATCAGATCGACGACATTTTGTTGATTCTGCGGATCAACATTGGCTGTAGGTTCATCGGCCAGCAACAGTTTGGGCTCGTTGGCCAATGCGCGGGCGACGGCGACACGCTGGCGTTCGCCAACCGAAAGCTGCCCGGGTTTGTTGCCCAACCGATGCCCAAGACCAACCTCATTGAGCAAACTGTCGGCGCGAGCCGGGTCAATTTTCTTTTTAGCGAACGTCATTCCCAGCAGCACATTTTCCAGTGCCGAAAATCCGTCCAATAAATTGAAGGTCTGAAAAACGTACCCCAGTTTGTCGGCGCGAATACGATCGCGGACCACTTCGGAGTACTTGGTCAATTCGACGTTATCCAAAATGACTTTGCCCGAATCAGGTTTGGTCAGGCCGGCGATAATATGCAGCAGCGTGGTTTTCCCGCATCCACTGGGGCCCAACAAAACCACTTGCTCGCCCGCATCAACGCGAAACTCGGGCACGTCGAGAATCGGAACGCGCGGCCCCTCCGGTTGGAGAAAGCTCTTTTTGATATTGGCAAGTTCCAGCATGGGGTTGTGCATTCCGGTTATACCCACCGGCGGTTGGACAGGATTTGAACTGCAACCAATATAGCCGGATTGGTGCGTAGTTCGATACGGGTGGTCGCGCGAATGGTTCACACCGCCGTATTTTGATGAACAATAATCAACAGAAAACAGAGCCCCCAAAAACAGAAAATCCCCGGTACTCTCATGCGAATCCCGGGGCTTAAGGTCTCATTAAGTTTGTTTCCACACTTTAGGCGACTGGCAGTTAGGAATTTACCATCCGTTGGCGACGCGGCCAGCGTCGGAGCGAAGCTGGCAGCATCACCAACGGTAAGCTTTTAACTGCCGATCGCTTTAGCTGTTTGCGGTGGCAGCCTGCCGCGGCTCCATCTCAATTTCGTATCCCTTGCGATACGGGCGTGCGAGCATAGAATTGGCAACCTCGTCACCGATAATTTGCTCGGACTTGTCGTCCCACTTGATCGCGCGTCCCAAACGGGCCGCGATTCCAGTCAGGTGGCAGATATTCAACATTCTCATGTGCGAATGAACATCGGAGACAGGCTCTTTCCTTTCATCGACGCATTTGAGAAAATTGGCCCAGTGTGCCTTGCGTTCATTTTCGATCAAATCGAACCCCTTGTAGGCATCTTTGATGGCGTCTTCGGGCAATGGATTGGATTCCAGATCCTCGACGGGCTTGCCCACCAGTTTGCCGCGATTGACAAAAATCTTGCCCTTGTCGCCCTCAATCATTACACCGTTGCCGGTGTCGTTGCGGATGACCAGCTCAGCCCCTTCGGCGAATTTGACGGTGTAGTTAAAACTGGTCGCGGTATTGTAGCGATCATTCTGCACGGGTACTCCGTCTTTGAACTCGACCGGATGTTTGGCCGTTCCATCAATGGAGACCACCGCGTTGCTCTGCCCGTTGGCCGCCAGCGCCCAGGCAGCAATATCAACGTGATGAGCACCCCAGTCGGTCAATTTCCCTCCGGAGTATTCGTACCACCAGCGAAATTTATAATGGCCGTTGGTCGGATCACTCAACCTTTTCTTCTCGCTCTCAAACTTCATCCAGCGGTAATCGGCAGCCGGAGCCGGACCCAACCAGCGATCCCAGTCGAGCCCCTTGGGTACATCAGCGACAGGAATGGCAGCGCTGGCAGGAGCACCACCGATGGCGGCAGACATTCGTTTAATTTTTCCCAAACGACCTTGCTTGACTAGGGCAATCGCCTTGGTGAACAAGTTAAAGGTGCTGCGTTGTTGGGTTCCAACCTGCACAACACGTCCGGTTTCTTCTTGGATGCGACGAATCAATTTGCCTTCATCGACCGTCAGCGTCAGAGGTTTTTCGCAGTAGATATCTTTGCCGGCAAGCAGCGCTTCAACGACCGGTTTCGTGTGCCAGTGGTCAGGCGTGGCAATGTGCAGGACTTTGATGTCATCGCGTTCAAGAATTTTACGGTAGTCGTCGTACATGTCGGCCTTACCCTTGCTCAACCGACCGTTGGCAGACCGTTGTCGATTTTTGTCCGCGTCAGCGATAGCGACCACGTCCACCCATTGAGAGGCTGCTTTCAGGTTACCGATGCCCATTCCACCGGCACCAATCAGCCCAATAGGCACACGGTCATTTTTACTGCCGGTGGCGAAAGCCAGACCGGGTTGGGCGGAAAAGAAATAAGGCATCGAGATGCCGGCCGCCGCAACAGAAGAAGCCTTCAGAAACTGGCGGCGATTTTTACTGGTTGAACTCACAAGACTCCCCTTTGGAAAATGAAATGGTTGCACATTGAAACCCGCCAGCGACGCGGCAAGGCCCCCGGCGCACTTCGACACACGTTTAATTTGTTGATTTAATGACCATGTTGACCATGTATTGTGAACTGAATTTAGGTCTGTGAAGCCCTCCTTCACAGCCCTCAAGCGACAAAATCCACCCGACAGTGCAATTTTCTCTGACCGGCTTGCACTGCTTTTTTGTTCCGGGCAGGCGAAATGACAAACTTTCAGCTCAGCGCCGGTTGGCCGATTTCATCTGCCGGTCCATTTCGCGTTTGGCATCGGTCTGTTTATTTGACTCGCGTTTATCGTGGAGCTTTTTCCCCCGGCAAACTCCAACCAGCACTTTTACCAGCCCTCGCGCGTTGAAATACATGGCCAGCGGCACAAGCGTCATGCCTTGGGTAAGCGACTTTTCGGTAAGCTTGTCCAGTTCCTTACGATTGACCAGCAGTTTCCTTGAACGCTTGGGCTTGTGATTCCAGAAGCTGGCCTGGCGGTATTCAGCAATGTCGGCCCCGATCAGCCACAATTCACCTTTTTCAATGCGCACATAGGCCTCATTCAGCGAGATGCTACCTTCTCTCAGGCTTTTGACCTCACTGCCGATCAGGACGACGCCGCACTCGATTTGCTGAAGGATTTCGTATTTGTGCCGCGCTTTGCGATTTTCGGTGATTTTTTTGGAAGCGTCGGCGGCCTTCTTGCGATCCGCAGCTTTCTTCTTGTTTTTATTTTTCTTGGCTGCCATAAGCAAGATGATAGCTCAACGCATGTGTCTAATTAATGGGCAAGCACTCAAATGGTCAGGATTGGCCCATCTTTTTTCTATTCAAAAAGGGGGCTGGTGTTCTCACCAACCCGATCGCCCCCCGTGGTTTGTCTGAATTGAATTTTAGGGTAAATGGATTCCAATGCGCACCGCCGCATCTTCGATTTTCATCAATAGCGAACATAACCTATTTGTGTGTCCGTGCTGGCTCAAAGCCTTCATAGCGTCAGCAAAAAAACGTAGCTACCGTCGCCAGACGGTGGAGCACCAGAGACAACGACACTTCAGATGGCCACCAACCCACAAACCCAGTCCACGCTCTGGCGAGCGTAGCCACATACCTATCCACACGAGCGTCAGCAAAAAAACGTAGCTACCGTCGCCAGACGGTGGAGCACCAGAGACAACGATACTTCAGATAGCCACCAGCCCACAAACCCAATCCACGCTCTGGCGAGCGTAGCCACATACCTACACTCCCGTGATGCAAAGAACAACCACCAAAGCCGGGGGGTTTGCAACGTAAAAACAATTTGAACATTCTTTGCGCACAAAAGAAAATGAAGTCGAGCACAAAGACACCATTTTCAAAAAATCGATCCACCTTACTCTTGCGCTCTGTCGATCGTTGCTTTCTGATAAATAACTTGGGAAAAGTGTCATGTCAGGTTGAAAGTCGCCTGAACCTTTACTATCACTTGGGACTCCTTGCGTGACATGCCGTACAAACTCTTTGCACGCCAGATCGCAAAGCTTTAACCGAACTGCTCCAAAAACAAAAACGCTAACAGCGTTTAAAGCACTCGGCCACCACCCCCACTTCCATTACCACTCTCGTCGCGTCCGGGCCATGATCAACACTTGATCGCCCTCATTTCCCAAGCGCCGACGATACAATCTTTTGGCAAAACCCCATGAAGCTCCCTCTGCACAGTTGGAAAAAAACGATCGGCAATCTTGGCTACAAAGTCGTTAAAAAGAGAGCCCCTTCCACCTTCCGCAAAAACGTAAAACGGGAGCAGGAACGTTCACAACAGCAGTACGGGACACTCGAACCACGCCAGATGCTGGCTGGAGACACCGGGCTAACACTCCAATCGGAGCTCAATCAGGTTTTCGTGACCGCCGCCGACCCACTGGTGGTCCGTACCGGGCAACTGGACGCCAATTTGACCCAAGACGCCGCCATCCTGTCGGCAAATGGCCGGCTGACCATTGCCACCAACGGTAACGATAACTCGTGGCAGACACGCCAAACAACCGATCTGGGCATCCCCAACGCACAGGCGATGGAACTGGCGCTGATTAACGACGACCCATTTCCAGACCTAGTAATCCAAAGCAGCGCCGGTTTGCACTTGGCCATCAACGATGGCGACGGGAATTTCTCGGTCTCTGAAACCTTGACTCCACTGGCACCCGGGGCGTTTGCCAGCCCCGCCAACCTGAACGGTCAACCGCTCAGAATCGCCACCGGATTTTTTAACGCCGACACCAACCTCGATATCGCGGCGATTGCCCCCGGCACCGACCAACTGGTCACCTACCTCGGCAACCAGGACGGAACGTTCTCCGATCCGGTCATTCAATCAACCGGCGGTGATACCCCCACGTCCCTGATTGCTGGAGACTTTGTCGGTGATGCCTTCCCCGATTTCGCCGTCGGGCACACTGACGGCACCGTCACCTTCATTCAAAACGAAGGCGGTACCTCATTTACCAATCGTGCGGACCTGACGGTGGGCGGCTTCAGCGCCGTCACCGATCTGGCCAGTGAAGACATTGATGATGACGGGGACACCGATATCGTCGTGGCCAGCGGTGACCAACTGACGCTGCTACAGAACCAGCGCGTGGAACAGAACGTTACGCCCGTGCTGATCAACGGTAGTTTCGGTCGGGGGCTGAGTGCATGGAATACAGAAATCACCGGTCAGCCGACCCAATTTGTGGCCGGGTCGGTCAACGCGCAAAACGGATTCGTCCAGCTGATTGAAAACCAGTCATTCCTCGTGTCGATCAATCAGAGTTTTATTGTCCCTGCTGCACCGGAGA
Organism: uncultured Pirellulaceae bacterium; assembly: GCA_937967505.1. GTDB lineage: Bacteria > Planctomycetota > Planctomycetia > Pirellulales > Pirellulaceae > Mariniblastus. The sequence goes on from CALCJM010000102.1 coordinate 32,514, forward strand.
AGATCGAGGTCGATATCCTGTCGCTGGGCCTGGAGGATCCGGCCGGAGGTATCCCGGACGCGTTTGAGATTTCGATTCTGGACGCTGACGGCAATGCGCTGGTCCCGACCTTTCGCCCCAACGCGACCTCGTTCTTTAACGTCAACCCCGGCAATGCAGTCTCGTTGGCGCCCGGTGTGACGTTTGATGGCACCACCGTGTCGGTTGATATTTCCGGTATTCCGGCGGGAACTGCCGCCACGATTTTCTTCGATTTGGTCGGTAACGGGCCCGGTAATCGGTCCACCGTCGCGTTTGACAATGTGCGCGTGACGCCGGAAAACAAATTTGACAGTTCGTTCGTGCCGGTGACACTGGCCGGGCCATTCGTTAACGCCAATCGGGTCATCATCGATGATGTCGATGGCGACGGAAATCAGGACATCGTTGCCACCGACAGTTCGATCGGGGGTGGCCCAGATCAATTGCTGGTCTTCAACGGACGCAGCACTCCGGACCAGACTCCCAATTTTGACCGCACCGAAGTAGATCTTTCCGGTTCCGGTACGGGGCTGGTGTCACTTGACAGCGCGCCGCTGTCCGCCGGCGACGATGTCAGCGACGTGGTGGTGATTGCGAATTCAGGAGTCGCACTGTCTCCTCTGGCCGCCGACGTGACCGCACCTCAGGCGGATCTGGTCAGCCCTGTGGCCGACCAAACCAATACCGGGCAGGTCTCCCGAATCGACGTGCGCTTCGATGAACCGATGCGCAACATCGCCGTCACCGACGGTGCGTCAGTCACGCGCCCGGAAAACTACACACTGCTGGCTTACGGTGCCGACGGAGTCCGGGGAACGACCGATGACACCACCATTGCCGTCACCGCCGTCAGTTACGATGGGCTGACCGGAATCGCCAGTCTGACTCCCGACGCGTCTGCCATTCCGCTGGCCGATGGAATCTACGAAGTGGTGCTCAACAGCGCTCAACTGCGCGACACCAGCGATAATCTGCTCAATGCTGGCAATCCGGTTTCCTTCACTTTCACCATGAACGGGCAGGGACCACAGATCCTGCCAATCAGCGCGGTGACCGGCAATGAAGGTGCCATCGTTGAAGTGCGGGCGGACTTCCTTGATGACGGGGGCGCATTGCCGTACAACGCCCAGATCAATTGGGGCGATGGATCGATCACACCCGCCAACATGATCGATTTCCAGGCCGGTGCCGGCATCATCACGGCCAGCCACATCTACGCCGACAACGCCACCTACGATATTACCATCACGGTGCAGGATGCCGCCGGGGTGACCACCCAGGCATTCACGACCGCCACGATCAGCAATGTCGCGCCGCGTGCCGTGGCGGTCCCCGACCTGACGGTCAATCAAAACCAGTCGATCGATCAGGTGATTGTCGATTTCACGGATCCCGGTTTCCTGAATATCAACACGTTGACCGAGGAGACCTTCAGCGCTTCGATCAACTGGGGTGACGGCACCACCGGTGTCGGCGCGGTAACATTTGCAACCGGCGTCCCCGGCACGCCCACCACGGGCACCGTTTCAGGAACGCATGCTTGGTCCGCCCCCGGAAGCTATCAAGTGTCAGTGACAATCACCGACGATGACGGCGGCACGGCGACTGTCCAGTTGACGGTCCAGGTACTGAACAGCGCGCCAGTTGTCGATCCCCTGCCCGAAATCACCGCCGACGAAGGCGCATCGGTCACGCTCTCGGGGACCTTCCGCGACGCCACCTTCGCCGACGACGACACCGCTGACAGCTACACCGCCACCATCGATTGGGGCGACGGCAGCCAGTCCCCCGCCACGGTAACGTTTGCCGACGGCAGCGGCACCTTCAGCGCGGCGCACACTTGGGCGGACAACGGCCAGTACAATGTTTCCGTCATCCTCTCCGACGGTAACCAATCCGGCGGTAACCAATCCGCCACGGCCAGCACCACCGCCAACGTCGCCAACCTGGCTCCGACGATTGTCCCCGCCACCACGCTCACAATCGAGGCAGGCCAAACACTCACGCGCGCGTTTGGCCAGTTCACCGACCCGGGATTCACCAACGTCGTCGCCGGCACAACCGAGACCTTTACCGCCAACATTGACTGGGGTGACGGATCGACCAACACCACCGGCAACCTGACCGTCACTCAGGGGCAACCGGGCGTTCTCACTTCCGGTGTGATCGATGCCAGCCACGTGTTCACCGCCGCCGGCACCTACACCGTTACGCTGACGGTGACCGACGACGATGGCGCTGTCGCCACCGATACGGTGACCGTTGAAGTCACCCCGACCGTTGTCAATGACGGGCTCTGGTTGCACCCGATCGATTTTGAGACACGGGCCGACGGCGGCGAGCTGGCCGCGGGGCAAGTTGTTACCGATCAATGGGCGGCGTGGGGCGTTCACGTTACCACCCACGATCCCGTCAATCATCCGGCAATGATTTTTAATTCGGCCCGTCCGACCGGCGGCGATTCTGACCTCGGTTCCCCCAACGCCAGCTTCGGTGGCCCCGGCGAGGGCAGCGGCGGCCACAGTGACTCTCCCTTTGCCAACGAAATCGCCCAGAAGAATATTCTGATCCTCTCCGAAGATGCCAACGCTCAGGATCCCGATGACAACGCCGCCGGCGGAACTTTTGTGTTTACCTTTGCTAATCCGGTGATGCTGGACGAAATTCGTCTGCTGGATATTAACAATGGCGAATCGGCCTTTGTCCGTCTGTACGATTCCTCGGGTGCCCAAATCTCTTCGACATCGGTCACTGGTGCCGGTGCGGACAACGGTTTCAACATCGTGGACCTGTCGGCCACCGGCGTGGCGTCCATGGAAGTCGAACTGACCGGCAGCGGTGCGATTACCGATCTCATTTTCTGCCGTGACGGCCATCCTGACGGCAACACCACGATTACCGGAAACGCCAGCGTTGACGAGGACCAGACGTATCAGCTGAACCTGAATACAACGGCGGCCAACGTGGGATCGTGGTCCGTCAATTGGGGCGATGGAACGCGCCAAACACTGCCCGCCAATGCCACCACGGCCACCCACGTTTACCACGATGGAAACGCCAGCGCCTCCATCGTGGCCAGCGCCATCGCTACCAACGGTGCGGTCAGCCAGTCCAACCAGATTGACCTGACAATCGCGAATGTCGCCCCGGTCCTGACGATCTCCGGAGCACCAGATGTCGAATCGGGACAGCCATACGCGCTGAATCTGGACAGCACCGATCCGGGCACCGACACAATTTCCCATTGGGTGATCAACTGGGGGGACGGTAGCGCTCCACAGGTCATTTCCGCCAATCCGGTCTCCGTCACGCACACGTACGCTGCAGAAGGCCAGTTCTCAGTCACGGCCCAGGCCTATGACGAAGATTCGTCCACCCTTCAGGATTCCCTGCTGACGGTCCGCACCGATGGCGCGCTGTTCAATCCGGCTGACTATCTCCCCTACGTTTCCAATTCGATTTCCGTCAACGTCATCGCGCCCGGCACTCCCGAGAGTCTGTGGCTGCCAACGATTGATTTTGAACGCGCGGCCAACCGGTCGGCGCTACAGTCAGGGGACGTGATCACCGATCAGTTTGCCACGTTGGGCGTGCACGTCACCACCCACGATCCCGCCAACCACCCGGCAATGATTTTCAATTCGGCCAATCCAACGGGGGGCGATTCTGATCTGGGCACGCCCAATCGCGCTTTCGGAGGACCGGGGCAAGGCAGTGGCGGATCGTCCAATGACGTGGCCCGTGGCAATATTCTGATTGTCTCCGAAGACGCCGACGGTTCCGACCCGGACGATCACCAGCGCGGTGGCACACTGATCTTCCGTTTCGACAATCCCGTGATGCTGGACGAAATTGGGTTGTTGGATATCGACAGCGCCCAGGCCACCCTGCGTCTGTTTGATACCGGGGGCAACCTGATCCAGTCGCGCGCCGTGGCCGGCGCTGGCGACAACAGCTACCAAACGGTGGCGCTGGATGCCCTCGGAGTGGCGCGGTTGGAGGTGGAATTCACCGGCAGTGGTGCAATCACCGATCTGGTGTTCTGCCGCACCGGGCACGTGATCGAACCACCGCCCACCAAATTCATCACCGTCGATGGCGGCAACGACCGTGGTTATGAGTACGACGCGTCGTTTGGCCAGCAAGGCGAATTTGAACTTGCCGGCGGTGCGGTCGCGCGCGGGGTGACGACGACGGCGGCGGGCAACCCAGTTTGGGTGGTGAAATCCAACGAATGGGTCTCGGTTTACGATCGCGCGAACGATACGTTGCTTGGCCAGTGGGACGCACAGGGGCCTGAATGGGCGCGCGGGATCGCCACCGACGGCACTGATATCTGGATCGTGGACGCGCTGCATGATCGCGTCTATCGATACAACGGCGGTGCCGAATTGACTTCCGGTCAGCACGCTGCCAGCAGTTCTTTCGGACTGCACCGCAGGAACCACAACCCGTCCGGCCTGGCATTTTTTGGTGACAAGCTCTATGTCACCGACGCTGGCAGTGAGCGCGTGTTTGTTTATTCGGCCAGCGGCCAGCACGAAGGCAATTGGAGTCTGGATCAGCGCAACGGGCGTTCGTCCGGCATCACCACCGACGTATCAGGCCAGCACCTGTGGGTGACCGATTACGACGACGGCGATGTGTATTATTACGAAAACGGGGCCAGTCGGCGCTCGGGATCGCAGTCGGCCACCGCACGAATTGCCCTGCCCGGAAATAACGCGCGCCCCGAAGGCATCGCCGACCCGGCCACGCCAATCGACATTGGACAGGTCGTTACCGGCACGATCGCAGCCGCCGGGGAAACGGTGGAATACACCTTCACCGGCACAGCGGGACAGCCAATCTATTCCGATGTCATCTCCGGAGCATTGTTTACCGGTTGGGCATTGGTGTCGCCATCGGGGGCCACGTTACACACTTCATCGGTTCTGCGCGATGTCGCCACCCTTACGCTGCCCGAAGATGGCAGCTACACCCTGACCGTCGGTCGAGCCGGCAATAACTCCACTGGCGATTTTAGTTTCCAGTTGATCGATGTGCCGGCAACCACGGTAGAACCCATCACCGTTGGGCAAACCGTAACGGGTGAAATGACGACGCCCGGACAACGAAAGACCTACACCTTTGAAGGAACGGTCGGGCAAAAGATCTTCCCCGATCATTTGTCAGGTATCTCAAACTTTTCCTGGACGCTGACTTCGCCAGACGGAAATGAAGTGTTTTCCGACTTTCTATTCCGTGATGGCAGAGCCCAGACATTAACGGAGGACGGAACTTACACCCTGACCATCGGAAGCCCTTCCAACAGCCGGTTTGGCGAATTCAGTTTCCGGTTGGTCGATATTCCTCTAACAGCCGTTGAAGCGATTAGCATCGATCAGGAAGTCTCCGGAACACGCACCGCTCCGGGGCAGCAACTGTCATACACGTTCCATGCTACCGCAGGACAGGACCTGTTTTTTGAAAACCAGTCCGCCAGTGTGTCCAGCAACTTGGGCTTTCGGTGGCGTCTAGAGGACCCGTCCGGGAATGAAGTGTTTGACCGCTTCTTTCAAAGCACCCGAGCCGCCACGATTGTCCAGGACGGACAGTACACGTTGACGATCGGTGATGTTGCCACCTCGCGCACCGGTGATTTCAGTTTCCGCGTTTGGGACGTTCCGCAAACGGTCGAACAACCCATCAACCTGGGCGAAACGGTCAACGATGCGGTCCTGATTCCATCACAGTTCAGAAAATACACATTCGACGGTTCGGCCAATCAACAGATCTTTATCGATTTCACAATCGCTGGCCCACCGGGCGCACCGCGGTTAAGTGCGACAGATACATCTTTTAAACTGGTGGTAACGGGCCCTAATGATGAATCCGTATTGGACGACAATATCAAGGATTCCGGCGTGCTGACATTGCCGGCTGACGGTCAGTACACCATCGATATTTTTGCGGTCCAGGTTTCCACCTCCCTTGACGCACTGACAGAATACGAATTCACCGTCTACGACTCGACTGCCGCAGGACCCATTCCAATCGAACAGGCAACAGATATTGCCGGCACGACCAACCCTTTCCAAACGAAGACGTACCAATTTGCTGGTACTGCGGGTCAGGATCTGGTTTTGGACATTCAACGGAACGTTGACAACAACGCCTCGTTTGAAGTGACCACACCGTCGGGGCAAGTGTTGAGCTCTCCCGGTCGTGGCGATGCGTTTCTGGGACAGTTGACGGAGACCGGAATCTATACGGTTACCGTAACCACCGATGCCAGAAATCCAGGAATTTTTAGTCAACCCGATCCGGACGGAAGAGGAGATTTTGCCTTTCGCGTGCAAGATATCCCGGTGCCCGTCTCGACAGGATTGAGGGACAGCACTGGCACCGAGTTCATCACGGCGTTCACACCAAGCAGCAGCGGTGTAGTAAACTTGCCCCAGACGCTGACAGTTCGGATCTCCAGTGAGACCGATACCGTCGCCCTCGTTTCTGTACCCGACATCGGCTTTGCCAGCGCCGTTGATGTTGTCGCGGGGCAAGTCACCGTTGTTGAAGTCGATCCCGACGCATTACTGTCGATTGACCTTGAGGATGGATTCTCGCAAAAGAGCCTTCAGGTGGTTTCGGAGGATCCCGTCAATGTACACATTCTTCAGGATGGCGGTTTCTCCAGCGACGGCTATCTGGCATTGCCGACCGACGCGTTGGGAACCGACTATCTGACACTGGACTACTACGGTGTCAACAGTGGGCTGGCGAGTTCCGATGCGCATTTCGTGGTCGTCGGTACCGAAGACAATACCCAAGTGACGATCACGACACGCATCGACGCCCAATCGCGCGTCGCCAATACTCCGTACACGATTAATTTGAACAGGGGCGAGATCTATCGGCTTAACTTGACCAACTCTCTCTTGAGAGACATCGACCTGACCGGCACCTCGATCGTTTCCGACAAACCCGTCAGCGTGCTCAGTGGAAGTACAATCTCTTTTGTTCCGTCGAAGGTGCGTTTTGGCGACATGCTGGTGGAGCAACTGCCCTCCACCGACACGTGGGGCCAGTCATTTTTGACGATGCCGCTGGCCACCCGCACCGGCGGTGACACCTTCCGCTTCCTGGCTGCTGAAAACAATACCCGTGTTACCGTCAACGGGACCTTGGTCGCCACGCTTGATCGGGGTGAGTTTCACGAGATGCTGATTGACGATGGTGCCCAAATCGAAGGCAGTCGCCCCATCCTGGTTGGCCAATACGCCAACGGAACGCAGTTCGATGATGTGGTCGGGGACCCATTCTTTTCCATCATCAACCCAATTGAACAAGGCAAAAGTGATTTCTCGTTTATCACAGGGGCAAACGGTACGAATGTTCACTTTCTGAATGTCGTCACCCGAACCGATAACGTGGCCACGCTGAAACTCAACGGACAGCCTGTCGAGGAGAGCCTGTTCCGGGCCATCAACGGCAGCCGTTTCTCGGGCGCTCAAATCCCCCTGGAGGAAGGTGCTTATCGGTTGATCGGTGATTCGGTCTTTACCGCGCTGGTCTACGGCTTTGGACAAGAGGACTCTTACGGTTACTCTGCCGGGACCAACCTCGCGTCGATCGCCCAGGCCGCGTCTATTTCCCTGACGCCGGAAACGGCCACCCTCTCTCCCGGGCAATCTCAAACCGTTACCGCACTGGTGCTGGACACTGATGGCCAGCCTGTCTCCAGCGTTCGAGTCGATTTCAACGTCGCCGGAGCCAATCCGCAAACCGGATTTGCGTTTACCGACGACGCCGGGAATGCTTCCTTCACTTGGACCGGTGACAACGCAGGAGCCGATGCGGTCACCGCCTTCGTGGGGGCTCTGTTCGATTCCTCCAATATCAATTTCCAAGCCGTCGAACCGTCGGTGACGATTTCCACTCCCGATCCGTCAGGAGTCTTCCGCCCCGGCCAGGCGCTGACCATCGCCGGCGTCGCAACCGGCGGATCAGTCGATGCCCCGATCGTCAACGTCACCGTCAATGGAGAACCCGTTGGCTCCCTGGATTCCGCTGGTAACTATTTCGCGCTGGTCACGGCAAACAACGGCACGCAAACCTTCGAGGTCATCGCCACGGATCTGTTCGGCAATACCGCCACCGATTCGGTGACCATTGAAGCGACCTTCGCCAACAACGGTGACGTTAGCCAACTATCGCGGCTGGCCGAAAACGAAGGCGCGTTCTCATTCGCTCATACGACCTTCAATCGCAGCACCGACCAACTGTGGTTTGACTACACCATCACATCGACGGGACAGTCCACACTACAGCAGGGAACCCGGGCCGCCTTCAGTCAGTTTGCTCCTTCGGCGGTGTTCGCCAACCCCGATTCTGGAACCACGACCACCCTTGGACAAACGGATGTCTTCCTCCAGCCTGCCAATATTCCCGCTGGCGGACTGACGGTCGGTGAAACGACAGACGCCACGCGTTTGAGTTTCTTCAACCTGCAGCGCCAACGATTCGATTTTGATGCCGACTTATTGGCACCTCAAAACACTGCCCCCGTATTTGAATCGACCCCGCAAACAGTCGCCACCATCGGCCAGCCCTACACCTACACGGCTGTCGCCAACGATATCGATGGGGATACTGTTCGCTACTCTCTTGCTGGTGCCCCGGCGACCATGTCCATCGATGCAGATTCAGGACTGGTTTCCTGGACGCCAGCCGACGGTGATGTGGCCAATCACGCGGTCCAGGTCGTCGCCACCGACGGGCAGGGCGGAGAGACCGCGCAATCCTTTGTCCTGACAGCCGCCCCCGAGGCACCTGCCAACCGCTCCCCACTGTTTGTCAGCCAGCCTGAACTTAATTTCAACCTTGGTACGACTGCCGGCGCATCTAGCACGTGGGAGTACACAGCCCTCGCACTGGACCCCGAAAATGATCCCGTCACCTATGCGCTGGCCGATGGACCGACAGGCATGACCGTCGATCCGGCGACCGGCCTGGTCTCGTGGCATGTCACCGACAGTGATCTTGGTCAGTATCCGGTGACCGTTCAGGCAACCGACAGCGCCGGTAACCTCACGCCGCAGACATTCACACTGAACATCGTGGCGCTTGAGCCAGCGTCGATCTCTGGTGTGATCTTCGCAGATGCCAATGGAGATACCGTCCAACAGGTTGGCGAAACGGGACTCGCCGGCAGAACGGTCTACCTAGATGCCAACACCAATGGTCAACCGGACATCGGTGAAGCCTTGCAAATCACCAACACCGACGGGGCGTACACATTCTCCGGCCTGCTGGCAGGCAGCTACGCCGTCAGCCAGGTTCGTCAAACAGGCTTCGCTGTGAACTCTCCCGTCGATGGCGTGGCCAACGTGACAGTGTCTTCCGGTCAAAATATCGACGGTATCAATTTCGCCAATGTGATCAATGGCGTCACCGGAGAGTCTGCCCCGGAGATCACCAGTTCGCCAGAACGGTTCGCCAAAGTCGCCAATCTCTACCGCTATCAAATCACGGCCAGCGACGCCGACGGCGATTCACTGAACTTCAGTCTCCTGAATGGTCCCGAGGGCATGACCGTCGATCCGGCGACCGGATTGGTAACGTGGTTACCAACGGCCGATCAACAGCAGCGCACCGACGTGCTGGTTCAGGTCGATGACGGTAATGGCAACGTCGCCGTGCAGCCCTTCAGTCTGTTTGTCAAACCACAGTTCGAAGCCCCGTCCTTCATCAGCACCCCAGGGCGTTACGCGACGCTGGACGAGGCTTTCGCTTACGATGCCGATGTCATCGATGGCGATGATCTGGAATCAATCGTTTTTGATTTGGCGGCCGGTCCCGGTGGTCCCAACCCCGCAACCATTGATCCCGTCACCGGTGTGATCTCTTGGGTGCCCGACGCACTGGATCAGGATGTTCAATTCACGGTAACCGCGACTGACGGTTCGGGCCTGGTGGCCTCGCAATCGTTCCTGTTGGATGTGCGATCCACCAATACCGCACCCGTGTTTGCCACCGATCCGGTTACCGAAGCCACCTCCGGTGCCAACTACACTTACAATGCCGTCGCGACCGACGCCGAAGACGAGGTGACCTATTCTCTGGTATCACCGGTCAATGGTGTCTCGATCAACCCGCGCACCGGGACGGTGAGCATTCTGCGCGCTACCGAGGCGGTTGATTACACCATCCGCGCGACTGACGACCGTGGGCTGTTTACCGATCAACCGGTCAGTGTCACTGTCGTCGCCGATACGGAAGCCCCTCTTGTTTCGATTAACGTCACCCACGATGCCGTCGGTGCCAGCCCTGAGAGCTTCTTGCTGGATGCTATCGGTACCCCGACGCTGAAAATTGGCCAAACGGTCAGAGTTCAATTGTACGCCACCGACAACGTAGCTGTTACGTCGCTCAACGCGACCGTCGATGGCGTTCCCGTTGTACTCGATGCGAACTGGGGATTCCTGTACACCGCCACGCAACCCGGTATCCCGGTCGTAGTGGCCAGCGCGTTTGACGATTCCGGAAACGTCACCACCACAACCCAGCGCTTGCGCGTGATCGATCCGGCCGACGAAACACCGCCAGAAGCCAGCATCGACAGCCCCAAAATCGGCGATGTGGTCACCTACCTGACAGACATCACAGCCACCGTCAGTAGTGACGGCGACATCTTCCGCTGGGCCGTTGACTACTCACCAACGGGACTGGATCAGTGGACCATCCTAGCCACCGGCGATACCGACATCGACGGAGAAGTCGTTGCCCAGTTCGATCCGACGCTGCTGGCCAACGGCAACTACGATATTCGTATCTTTGCCGAAGACTTCAGTGGCAATCGCTTCACGATCGCCGAAACGATCAGCGTCGAAGGCCAAGCCAAAATCGGCAACTACGCGACACAGTTTACCGACCTTCAGGTCCCATTGGCAGGGATCCCGATCACCATTACCCGCCAGTACGATACGCTCAATGTGGCCACCAGCGGTGATTTCGGGCACGGTTGGAAACTGGGCATCGCTGACGGTAACCTGCGCGAGTCGATTCCGGTCGGGGAGGCTGAAGCCAACGGCGGTTCGACGCTCTTCGGAGCCTCGGAGCCATTCTTCCCCGGAGCGCGCGTGTTTATCACCACGCCCGAAGGACAACGGGTGGCCTTTGAATTTGACCCGTATGTCGATACCACCACTCCAGCACTGCTAGGGGCCATCATTCGACCGCGCTTTGTGGCACTCGATACTGACTACACGCTGGAAGTGGAAGATATTCCCCTGTCATTTCGCCCCGATGGCACGCTGGGACTGTACGCCTTCCGGCTGCCGTACAACCCGCGCGAGTACACACTGGTTTCGCGCGACCAGATCCGCTACCGCTACGACCAGTTCGACGGACTGCAAGATGTCAGTGATCGCAATGGTGTGACGCTGGACTACCGCGATGACGGAATCTTCTCCAGCACTGGCGAATCCATCCAGTTTGTCCGAGACGACCTTGGCCGAATCACCGAAATTATCGACCCGGCCGGCAATTCGATTAACTACACCTACAGCGCTGCCGGCGATTTGATCACCTACACCGATCAAGTGAACAACACTTGGACGCACGACTACTTCGCCGATCCGGCTCACTATCTGGAGAGAATCACCGGCCCACGCGGTAACGTGCTTCAACAGGTCCAATATGATGATGACGACGGACGGTTTGTCGGACTGGTCGATGCCTTGGGCAACGTGATTGAGCAGCAGTACGATATTGAGAACAACACCTTTGTGCAGATCGATCGCAACGGCAACCCAACGACGCTGCTGTTCGATGACCGGGGCAACATCACCGAAGAAACCGACGCCCTAGGTGGCAAGACGTTGTACGAGTACGGCGATGCCGACAATCCGCGTCTGGAAACGGCAATCACTGATGCCAACGGGAACACCACGCGGTACCAATACGATGATGCTGAAAATGTCCTGTTGCAAGAAGAGCCCGACAGCGTCTTCACACGCTTTGAATACGATGAATTCAACAATGTGACCAAGCAAATCGGTCCATTCGCTTCGTTAGCCGAGGAATCTTCGGCGCGGGTTACAGAATTCAAGTATGACGCCAACGGCAACCTGATCGAAACCATTGATGCTCTGGGCAACAGCAGCTTCCAGACCAATGACCAGTATGGTCGTCCGCTGACGATCACCGACCGACGTGGCAACACGACTCAGTTGGAGTACGACCAACTGATCGGCTCTCCAACGCGTGTCATCAATCCTGACGCAACGACGCAGGAGTTCACCTATGATGAACAAGGTCGTCCGTTAACGCAGACCAATGAACTGGGAGTCATTACGTCAACGGTGGTTTACGACGATCTGGGACGGCAACTGAGTGTCAGCGGGGCCGACGGGCAATTGACGACATACGTCTACGACGCCGAACTGCTGGCCTCCGAGACTGTCACGATCAATGCCACCGACGTTCAGACGACGACTTACGAGTATGATGATAACAATCGCCTGTTCAAACAAACGGACGCCAACGGCGGCGTGGTTGAGCTAACTTACGATGCGGCCGGCAATACGACCTCTCTAACCGATCCAGTCGGCAATAAGACGGCCTATGTTTTTGACGCTCTTGTCACTTCCCGTATCAATCAGCACCAGCGCGTCAATGCTTTGAGCGTTTACGAACTCCACTTCGGGTTCAGCAAACGCGCTAATCTTCAGGTACAGTGACACCTTGGTTGTACTTGAATGACTCAGTAATTTTTATAGAGTCATCATTGACGTGCACTTTCCACAATTGGCTGGGAATGCCACTATAAACGTATCCCTCCCTTTTGTACAGATTCGGTCTGCCCGTCCTCTCAACGGTAACTTGCAAATCCGATTCTGATGATCCACTTAGGAGCGAGATTGACTTCTGGGAATTAGCCGGAATGTCGAAAACGACAAACTTTTTATTCCATACTTCCAGCGTAACAACTGGAACATCCAGAGAAGAATTATTTATAACCTGAATCTCATGCCCGAACGTTTCTAAGAACCATTTATAAATGCAAAGTAGTGAAAAAATCAAAAAGAACGTGATTGCTAGGTTTTTTATCGAAAATTGAAACCTGTAGTTTAAGCCATTTTTAGTATCCACGAGGATATCGCCCCCCTTCACAATCGCCATCATCATCAGTCCCAGGTCCAGGTCCAGGCCCGCCTGGACATCCCGGACTCTCCTGAAGGTAGTTGCCTGCATTGAGTAATACCATGCAATTCTCTCCGCATGAGTTAGGCATGTTGGCTGCCCCTCGGCCTTGGGCATTATTCCATTGGTCCATACACACCTGCGCAGGGCTATTTGTAGAATTGTCTTCGTGAATGTTGCCAATAACCTCAGCGTCACTGCCACCAGCGCGTCCAAACCAACTACGAGCAAGCAAGCAACTCCAAACGCAATGGCGAAATGCATCCTGTAGACCATCCGATCCACCCGGCAGTCCAGAGTTGCGTGCCTCTTCCGAAGCTTCTCTCCCTAAATTGTTAGCGGTATTGCAAATAAACGGCCCTAATCGAGCAATACAATCCAGAGCTTCAATTATGAATGAGCCCTCTGGATCAACTCCCCCCGGTACAAAATACCCTCTGTACAGGCTCATCCCATCGACATACTCCAGCGGATCGCGGCTGAGGAACTCACCCGTACCTAGATCGTAATACCTTGCCCTGAAATACATCAGACCAGTTTCATCTTCGTGCCTTCTGGAAGTGTAACCG
>CALCJM010000103.1 GCA_937967505.1 uncultured Pirellulaceae bacterium
ATCATTGCAACTGATTACCAAATTGACCGCGTCCGACGTATACCAAATAGCTGTGGTGTCGTTGATTGCCTTGACTAGCTCCCTCTGTTTGGTCGCTATCAAGTGGCATAATTGCTGGACATCTTTTCCTAGCCAAATTGCTTCGATGCAGTTGTTAGGTGTATGGTGAGGCATGACGTATGACGCAGAACAAAACCAAAGAAAGTTAACGTTCGTACATCTCTCGATGTCAACTGACACTGGCATTGCCCCATTAGCGAGACTTTCAACTGATATGAATTGAGCGTGTGTAGTCGTATAATAGAATCTGTTATCAACGTGAATGGGTCCCGTTACCAATTTGAATAGCATCCTGCTGCGTTGTTTGATTTTGACAATTGGTATTTCTACCGCTATAACAATTTTGTTGCCTTTAACTGCAAATGCCGTTTTCAAGTGGAATAAGTATTGCCACTCGTGAAAGGGCGTGGTATAGCCCTGGTGAGCGGCGATCTCTGTAAATTTGGTCCATTCTTTCTCGACATCAAAGAGTGCTGTGAGTTCATGGCTTAGCCGATGGTCCGTCAATTCCGTCATTAGTTCTAAGATTTGTCTAATTAATTTGTTCGTTTTCTCCCAGGCTAGTCCGATTGAGTTGTCTTGTGCAAAGTGCCACATGTTTGTCTGAGTTCGTTTGAGTTGCTCTTTCAGGGTGTTGATGTTCTGGTCTGAAGTTTCTAGGTGCTGTTGAACTACATCTACTTCCGTAACCAATTTATGTGAGGCCCCCTTTATGTTATTGACTGTTCCCTTCACCTGGTGAATTTGAAATGTGTTAAATAATCCGGTAAATGATGCTAGCCATGACAACAGTGATTTCTTTTGTTTGCCTTCGTGATTCGCGATGGTTCTTCTGGTTGACTTCAGTTCTTGATCCCATTTCTTAACTTCAGCTATCTTTTCTGTTTTAGTTTTCAGTGTAGATTGTGCCAAATGTCGTTCGAGGTCAGTTAGTTGTTGGTGGACCTGGTCCAGTTCTAGGTTGAAGATCATCTGTCCCATCCTACTCCCCAGCCAAATTTCGCCTATGTTTTCGAATTGGTGTGCTCCTATGCTATGTTCTATGCGGACTATTTCCTTTCCTTCCGTTGTTGCCAGGCTAAGCAGCACGATGGTACTAAGGGCTGCTCTGGCGCTGGTCCCATTGATCGTGTTTGTCTTGATGACGGGAATATCCCTGTTGCCAGTTTTAGCCATGGTCCTAGTAGGGAGGTGTCCGTGTCAGAGCTGTCGTCTCCTTCTGATGAATATTCTTCAGATGATTCTTCGGATGATTCTTGGGGAGTGGCGTCGTCTCGTTGGACTGTTGCCTTTTTCTTCTTTTTGATGCGTGCGTCCTCTCCCATTTGTTCTTCCTCTTCTTCGTCCTCTCTTGCTCCTTGTTGACGCATTTCGCGTGAGCGTTCTATCTCTTTGCCTATCTCCTTCCGCAATTCCTCGTCTGTTTGCCATTCCGGGTTGTGCGCGTCCGGGTCGGGCAGTTTGTTCAGGTCGTTAGTGATGCGCTCCTGCCTTTCTCTTTTTGTTTCCATGCAGGTGGGGTAGCTGACGCCGGTGTCTTCCCAGTACGTCGTTCTAGGCAGTGCATTGCTGCCTCCTGCGTGCCTAATTCGATTTAGGTGGATTAATGTTTGTCTGCCTGTTTTGTCTAATTTGACGATCGCGTTCAGATTTCCTACCAGCTTTACGATTATGCCTGGCTGCCATGACGTGTAAAATTTTGAGTTCTGACCCGGTGGTGGGTTGGGGAAGTAAACGTTTACCATTTCTCCTAATTTGAATTTCCTAATCTTTGCCCTCCGATCGTAGTAGTCTTTTTGCGTTTTTGACGCTTGCTCTAAGTTCTCTTTTGCTTTCTCGTACGCACTGTATGCGATTGTAAATTGTTCTTGTGCGTAAGTTGGTTTTGCGAAGGTTTTTGGTTGTTCCAGGTCAAAGAAAGGCAATCTAGGGTCGTGAATGTAAGTTAGGAAGAAGGGTGACTCTTTTGTGCTGCGATGGATGTGACAATTGTAGGCTAATGCTGCTGCTGGCAATAGTACCTCCCAGTCTAAGGTCGAATGGTCTACTAGCACCAACAGGTGGTAAATTCCTAATTGCTAGGCGCCTAACATGAATGTCATACGAACATCGTTAGCACATGATTCGTATTGGCCGCATTGGCCGCATTGGCCGCATCGGCCCGCGACGGTTACCCAAGAAACACTGCCACCTGTAGGGTGGAAGACGGTCGCAAGCCTGCTCCGCTACTCGACATCTTCGTATTCGTCCGGATCGTAGTCCTCGTCTTCATACTCGTCGTCTTCGTACTCCTGATCGCCTTCCTCAGCATCGTCGTAGTCAACATCGTCGTATTCCGCGTCTTCGTCGTCTTCTTCTTCGTATTCGTACTCATATTCGTCGTCCTGGCCGGTTGCGGAGACATCTTCTTCCTCGAGTTCCTCATCTTCTTCGTAGTCATCCTCGAGGTATTCGTCTTCTTCCACCTTTGGATCGGGCATCGGAATTGTGGCAGGGGTATTCAACGCCATGTTGGTCATTCGATTGGGGTCTTCGATCGCGGACAATTTCTTTTTGGCCTTGGCAGGTTTTTTGGTGGCCGGTTGATCGACGGGCTTGAGTCGCAACTTGGGCTTGGGTACCGCAGAGGATGCCTGTTCTTTTCCGGCCAGTTCTTCACTGCTGGTGCGATCGGTTCGTTCTACCGCAGACCTTTGCGGTTTAACCGCAGCAGGTTTAGGGACTGCGGATTTGGGTGCGGGGGCGGCAGTTTCATCGGGCCAATCCTCATCATTGACCGGGTTGGGATCGCCATTTTTGATGTTCTCCCACATATCCAGGGTAATCAAAACCTCGCGCGACTTGGAACCATTGTAGGCACCGACGTAGCCGTCCTCCTCCATATAGTCAATCAGCCGTGCGGCGCGACCGTAACCAATTCCCATCGCGCGCTGAAGCATCGATAGGCTGCCGCGTTGCTCACGTGCGACGATTTCGATGGCGTCTTCGTACAGGTCGTCTTTTTTCCGGTCCCCCTTACCGGCGGTTGGCGTTTCATCATCGTCGCCTTCGGATTTAATCTTGATGTTCATCAATTCGTTGACAAAATTCTGTTCGCCGGTACTGGCGGCGGCGGTCACCGAATCAAGTTCTTCGTCGCTCAGGAAAGTGCCCTGACCCCGTAACAGCGTGCTGGTTCCCGGCCACAGGAACAACATGTCGCCGCAGCCCAGCAATTTGTCGGCCCCCTGCGCATCGAGCACGACACGACTGTCGGTTTTGCTGGCCACCTGAAATGCGATGCGGGCAGGCAAGTTGGATTTAATCAGGCCGGTGATGACATCGACGGTCGGTTTTTGTGTCGCGAGGATCAGGTGAATCCCCACGGCGCGACTTTTCTGTGCCAGGCGGATGATGTGCGTCTCCACGTCCTTGCCGGCGGTCATCATCAGATCCGCCATTTCGTCTGCGACGATCACAATGAAGGGTAAATTGGTCGGGATACTGGCGCGCTCTTCATCGGTCGGATCTAGGCGTTCCATAATTTCTTCTTCGCCCAGTTGGTTGTAACTGGTGACGTGACGCACACCGACGCTGGCCAGTAAGGCGTACCGCTCCTCCATTTTTTCCACCGCCCACGCCAGAATCGCCTCGGCCTTACGCATGTCTGTGACCACGGGGTGCATCAGGTGGGGGAGTTTTCCAAACCCACTCAATTCGACCATCTTGGGGTCAATCATCAGCATGCGAACCTCATCCGGACGTCGCGTCATCAGAATCGACGCAATAATCGCGTTCAGACAAACTGATTTACCGGTTCCCGTTCGGCCAGCGATCAACAGGTGAGGCAATTTTGCAAGGTCGGCAACCATCGGAGCACCGACGGCATCCGATCCAAGGAACAGTGGAATGTGCATCTTTTTAATCTGAGCCTCGCACTGCTCCATCACCCCACGCATGCGGACCATCTGCCGGGTCTCGTTGGGAACCTCGACTCCGACACTGTTTTTGCCGGGGATCGGAGCAACGATGCGGACGCTGGGCACGCGCATCGCGATGGCAAGATCGTCGGCAAGTGCCACGACCTTCTGTAGTCGCAAGCCCGGCTCCAGGTCAATTTCGTACATTGAAATTACCGGGCCAGTTTCAATTTCAATCACTCGCACCTTGAAACCGAACTGCTGACAGGTTTTTTCCAGAATCTCGGCCTTGATCAGCGCCTCGCGTTCCTGTTCCTCAAATGGCGTTGCCTCGCCGGGTTGCAGCAACTCAATCGATGGCACCTGGTAGTCAGCAGCCGGATCGTACAGCGATGCCTCATTCAGCTGGTCCATCATCGCATCGCGTTCGGAAGCCGTCTTTTCCTTGGCAGGCATTTTGAAATGCGGTTTCGACTTGGCTTGGACCGGTGGGTCAACGCGCTTGATCTCATCGTCGATTGCGCTGTCGGTGACGTCAGCATCGGAGGCCGGCATCAAGGCCGGAACGATCGTTTTCGAAGTGTTGTCGCGGATGTTCAGGCTGGCATTGGCCATTGGCTCATAGGTTGATTCCTCTTCATCACTTTCATCACTTTCGTCACCTTCGTCTTCTGCGGCAGCCTCTTCGTGCCCGTCATCCTCGTACTCTTCTTCATACTCTTGCTCGCCGTTGTCAACTTCTTCATCATATTCTCCAGCGGTCGAATCGTACTCTTCGGCTGCAAAATCAACGTCGTTGTCGCCGGGAACCGCTGGTGCGACGGTGGCCACAGAACCGTCAGGTGCCAACGCGACCTCCTTAAAGACCTCTTCCCCATTGTCACGACGCTTGAAGCGGATTGTGTGAGGTTCGCCGCTTTCGGTCTCCTCCTCTGTTTCGTCCTCTTCATATTCGTATTCCTCTTCTTCCTCCGCTTCATCTTCTTGGCCGTTGAACCACTGCACAAAACCGTGGACTAGGCCGAAGGGTAAAACGGCGGTTGTGGCAACCAACGCCGGTGCGAACGCCAGACGACCAGCACGGAATATCAGATACTCGGTCCACATCATCATCCCGCCCAGCAGCATCGACACACCTGCCACAATTGCTCCGATGGCACCGACGTTAGCGTTTAACAGTCCTCCACCAAGCGCCCCCACGTAGCCTCCGGCACCGATCAAAGGGCTGACCGTCCAGTCAGGTAGCAGCGTGGTGCTGAGCGTGGTGAGCCCCAGCAGGGCGATGGCCCAGCCGGTTGATTTAAGCCACGGCTGCTCGACAGGGTCTTTGCGGAAAAGAGCAATCTCGAGCGCGATCAACCCAACGATCAGAAAGTAAACACCAACCCCCAAGACATGGATCAGCAGGTCCGCCGTCCAAGCGCCCAGCCTGCCACCGGCGTTTTCGATGGTCGCGTTGGTTGGATAGATCAGTTGATCTGGCTGATAGATTTTCAACAGCACAGCGGGAGCCTGGGAGGCCGGATCGGCAGGGCTGTAAGTGGCGACGGAGGCGACCAGAAAGACTATTAGCCCCAGAATTCCGACGGCAATTATATCGTTGCGAATTATTCGATCGTCTGCCATTAACGCTTCCTCGTAGCACGTCGCCGGGCGAACATGCGCGTTGGAGATCGAGCACATCTTGCACTCGTTTGGGCGTCCCTGCCTGAAAAAACCGGCTGCTGCATTCCTTGCAACAGAATCACACACGGTCTTTATCGACGTTGGAACCACGGAAGGTTACCCGTACCCCGGCACACCGAAAAATCGTTTCGATCGTCAGTCTTCTCTTCAGGCGGCTTGGATCGAGCGCGTCTTTTGTGCCCACGCAATCCAATCGGAGATTTCGGCCAGGTCTGGCTTCTTGCCGGAGCGGATGATCTTCTGCCCCTCTTTGGTGTCTGAAAAAGGCCCCACGAAGTCAAACAACGCCTGGGGTTGCATGGTGGCGATCTCTTCGGGCTCGATCATGTTGCACGCCACCAGGATCTGGGCATCGTGTCCCCGGAGGTTCGGAATTCGACACACTAGGCGGGCCTGATGTTGCCAACTGCGAACAACGTCAGCGCTGATTCGTTTGTAGTTCAACTTCGCCGCCATCGATTCAGCGGTCTGTTTGAGGAACTGATCGATTGTTTTCACACCGATCTTTTCGAATCGCTCGGCTGTTTTGGGGCCGATGGATGGCGCTGCTTCGATGTGGTCGTCCAGATCCAGATAAAATTTGTCTTGGCTCTTGGAGTTCTGCTTTGTTCTGGTTGGTTTGGTGGTCCGGGTTGCGGCTGGTTTTGCTACAGGGTCTACGCGCGTCTCGGCCGGTGCCATCGCAGGAATAGCGCGTCGTACACGTTCGGGAGTTGGTGTTTGCATACGCGGTGATCGTGGTTCACGCGCGACGTGCTCGGTCGTTCGGGAACGCGCGCCGTCATACTGCCGATAGTCGGACTGCCGTTCCAGTTCGCCATTGCTGTTGGGCATATCCAGCGGCTGTCGGCTTTCGTTTGATTCGTAGCGACGATGTTGACGATCTGTTTCGCTGTGCTGCGACCGGGAGTGCCGCTGATTTTGTCTGACGCGGTCTTCATCCGCAGAGAATTTGTGGATCTGTGGTCCCCCCGCAGAGGCGTCTGCTGTTCGCTGGAAGCGGTCCGATTGAGCATAGTGTCCATCGGAGTTGCTGGAACTGGCTGCCTGAGATGCCTGATACACGGCATGGACGCGTGACCGACGCCCGTCTTGCCAACGATGGCGCGTACGACTCAATCCACGGTGCCAGTCGGCGATCCGCGCACTGGCAACACGCTGAAGATTCGATTGACCGTTATTGTGAGCATTCAGATAACGCTCGATCCGCTCGAACAGCACCTGCGCGTCTGACGTTTCCAGTTGTTGGGGTTCGCTAATGCCACAGGCCACCAGGACGTGTGCATCGGAAGGTCGCAGGGCCGGTACACAAGTCAACAGCCAGATCTCGGACTGCAGATCTGCCACCACTGACTCGGTCAAACCAACTTCGACCCACTGTCGCGGAATCCCCGCCACCGCGAAGGCCAGAAAGTCTCCCACCGACACGATCCCCGACGTTTCCAGCGTGCGAAGTTGAACCGAATCAAAGATTGGCACATCCGACAACCGGACTTGATCGTCATAGCTGACAGCGTATTCCAGTCGATCGCCGATCTGGTCAGCCCCGATACTGGTGACCAGCGGATTATCGATTGCATCGCGATACACGCTGACAGTGCTCGGCGGCGGAATCTGCGGTGACACAACAGATGTAACTGCTGGGGAGGGGCGCGGGGGCAGCGCTGCGGGTGCCCGATAAGCCCCGGCACCAGAAGCGACCGACCGGTTCTCGATATCAAACCATTGGGCTCCGGTCATCCGGTCAATCAGAAAACGATGTTGCGTCAACAGCAGTACTTGATGCTGACCGACGTTTGAGAAATCCGAGATCACGTCCAGCGTACTGCCGATCCGGTGATTTTCGATCTGGTTAAACGGTTCATCCAGAAGCAATGGGGCGTCAACACCAGCATTGGCCAGCTGTTGCTTCACCGCCAGCACCAGACTGAGACGCGTCAAATGCTTTAACGACGTAGCTAAAGCAGAAGAGTTAAACACTTTCCCGTATCGATCACGCACTTGCAGGTCGATGGCTGTCGCGTTTGCTGCGGCAGCGAACTGATTTGCGGTCTCCGTTGGCAGATTGGCCGCATCCAACCATACCGCGGTTAATTCTCCTTCGGTCAATCGCCGCAGCAGTTTCGCGGCGCTGATCAGGACCGGCGACGGCGCGATGACCGTTGCTACCGGCAGTCGCTGAAGTTCCTGTTCGAGTGACTGGACATGCCTTTGAGCCTGTTGGAGTTCTGATTCGCGCGTCCCCAGTTGCGATTTCAAGTGGGTGGTTTGGGGCGATTCAAGAATCGACTGCCGTTGGTTTCGCAGCGCCAATTCGTCAGCCTGCAAGCGCGCTAATTCCGCGGAATGGGTATTGGCCTGCTGATGCAGTTCGGCGCGCTGGGCCTCCAGAATGCTAATGCGATTTCTTTCGGCACTAACGTCCGGAGCGATGGTTTGGCTGACGGTGTCCGGAATGGTCGATCCCGTGAACCGCTGTCGCGCCCGCAAAAACCCCTCATGATGAGCGCAGTTGCAGAAATCTGTTTCGCCACGCGCGATCACGTCTGCACCGGCAGGATCCAGTTTGCGAATTTCAGTTAAAACGGTGTCGCGCCGATCGGCCAGTCGTTGGGTGTTCTCTCCCATCTCCTCGTAGCAGCGACGTAGTTGTCGGAGTTCGGTGGCTGCCGATTTGTGGCGGATGTGCTTGTACTGCTGTGACAGTTCATTGCACAGCCGATACAGGTCCTCCCGCATGCCCTTGCAAACGTCTTCGACGAAGGTCGCGGCCTGACGGGAATCCACCGGGCCGTGCGACTCCAACCACTGAACGGTATGCGATTGCGCGTGATCGACCCTGCCTTCGAGCTCCAGTAAAATCTCTCGCGCTTTGTGGTATGGGTGCGATTCAGAATCAAGCGTCATCTGGTTCCACAGCAGCATTTCGTCCTTCAGCCGGATGCGCTGTTGCTGAACATCATTTCGCACGCTCAACCAGCGACGTAACTGCGTATCGACTTCGTCCAGTTGCGTGTACAAACCTGCCAACAGGTCCTGTTGCGGCACCGGTTGCTGAACGTACGTCGGTTTGGCATTGTCGATGCGATACTGTAGGTCACGAATTTCAGCATCGATCGCATGGGGCGATACCGAGGACGGCGTCAATTGTGAAATGGCGTATGTGACGCGACTGATATCCGCGTCGATGCGCGACAGTTGTTCACCAACCTGCGACTCGATGCGAGTCATTTCGTCGCTGCATTGTTGCTGCTGCTGTTGCAGGTGATGCAAATGGTCTCTGGCTGAATTAAGTTCCACCGACAGCTGCGCGTGTGTGTCGCGCAGCCGCTGCGATGCCGATTGATCACCGGTTGCCTCAATGCCAATTGGTACATTCAGGCGACGGTGCAAAACTTCGGCAAAATATTTCTCATCCTGGTGGTCGCGGTTAAAAGAAACGTCGAACACCAACTGATAGACTTCAGCATCCAGTGCTCCGGTTAAAAAGCCAAGGTCTCCCGGGTTGCTCATACCGGCAACGTGCCCTGGGCGGTTCCCCGACAAGGTCTGAATATCCAGACGGTGGTTGTTGGCGCGCGTTAATCGATACTGGCCTGAGGGATGAGCGACATCGACCGCACCGGGGACGGTTTCATTGGGCGCCAGCCAGCCACCCGATTCGCCAAAAAAGACGCTCTTAAGAAAATCAGAAATCCGGGTTTTTCCCGATCCTTTTTCGCCGTAGATCACGTTCAGGGTCGGGCTGATTTGCCTGAGGGACACATGCTGCAATTGTCGGTAGCCATTGATGGCGATATTGGTCAGCTTCATTGCTTAACTCCGTTGTATAATCATGCGATTAGGAGAAATTTAATCCAACTTGCGTCAGCTACCTAGATCACTTTGCCCGCTTGGTCACGTCATCTTCCCGGTGCTAGCATGCGGCATTGGACAGCGCAAGTTAAATCGGTTGACTTTCAAATCAACATCGACGGATCGAAAGAACCATCCACACCTCGGCCTTTGATTCACAGGCAGGGTACTATGACGAAAGTCAGCCGGATCTGAGGTTGAAGCTCGACGCTCACCAAGGGCTGATCGAAATCACTGACTGGTATGGCATGGTGCAGCTGTCATCGAACCGGTTTAGCGCCTCCGGGCGCGCGATCGAAAGCCGTGTGATACAGAACGATGATCCGCAAGACGATCGTGTCACACGTTACCTGTAAGACTGGCGCGGACACACCATAGCACTGTCGGCCCCGAATCAGAACTTGTCCAACGACAGCAATATAACTTGCAAGATTGGCCTGTTGGTTCTGAAACACTCGTGCGCATTGACGGCGGTGAACAACTGATCTCCCGACCGGAATCATCCTTCGACCGTCGAGGCCAGGTCTACCAATCGGCTCAATACGGTGTCGATCAGCAAACGGGCAAGCTCGCTGGCGAATCAATCGCCAGCGCTCATTCCATGACGCTGCCGGTCAGGTGATCCGGCAGGAGATTGTTGGCACCGACGGCTATCTCAAGACAGTATACGATGCCGAATACGGGATCGACGGCCAGATCTCTCCACAGGTGGACCCTCTTGCAACAGCGGGCGGACCCAAAAGGCGATTCAGTAACCTACATTTACGATGCTGCCCGCAGTAGCAGGTTTTGACAAGAAGTAGGGTGGCGTCAAGCCAATCCAACGCGCAGCGTTATTGCGCCGACCCACCATACTGCAGGTGAGCCGATGGTGGGTCAGGATTCCGCTGGCGCGAAACCCGAACGACCCACCCTACGGGCCGACGCTGCCTCGGGAAGGAACGCGGCTTCTTTGGCACCCATCATCGACAGCGACACCTTCACCTACGATGCAGCCAACCAAATGCTCTCCGCCACCAGCGCACGCTACGGCAACACGGTCTCCTTCGTCCACGACGCAGCCGGTCGTCAGATCGAAGAAGCGCTGACCGTTGGGGCCAGCACCTTCATGACCGTAACGACTTACGACGCGGCATCTCGCAGCGCCGCGATTACCTAGGTCATCGAACGCACTTACGAGGTTCGTGGCTTACTCAACACCACGTCGATTGACGGTGCCGTCATCCACACTCATTCCTATGATCCGCGTGGTCAACTTCAACAATGCGTTTACGCCAATGACGTGGGCATTGATTACCAGTATCGTGCTGACGGTCTGGTCTCCCGGATCGCAACAACCAACTCCAGCTCACAAAAGATGGGTGTTTACGACTACGCGTACGATGCCAACAAAAATAAAACCGCCGAGGTTATCATTGGCGCTGGCATCATGGACGAGTGTGTCAGGCAATGTTTGTTTGAGATGAGGGTTTTCGCACGTAGTGCGAAAGTATGGTCCCTCGCAGTCGGCCTTTTGGAAGCGGGCTGCAAATCACGTTTGACTCTTGCATCGGAACATCCGATCACCACGGACTTCGGACTTCAAAATATTGTTTTGGCTCATGGAGCCTCTACTCAAATCGGTTATAGTCTGTTAGACCGCTACTAGCAGGCAAACTTCAAAATACCATCAATAAGAGGAGGAGGAACTGGTTTCCCCCTCCTACTTCAATCATTTTCTTTTAATGCCAGACGCTCAAATGTTGCGCCTCAATCGCGTTCAACAACCAAGTAGACGCGAGCTTCAGTATCCACTGGAAAACTCAAATCCACCGTGTCATCACCAAGAAAATCAGTGAATTCATATGAAGAAACTGTAGTTGAACTTCCCGTACTGTAATCGGAGTTGTGATAGCCCGTAAACAAATGATATGGACCAAACCGAACCCTTCTGCCCACCGGAAGCGTCGGCCTGAATGACTCATGCGCGGGTTTGTCCTTGACTAGTTCTCCTTGAGATAGTGGATACTCAAACACCTTCGCCATGGCCATCCCCTCAATGACATAAGAGATGTTGGCGGCCGGAATACTTACGTGGTCTCGGAAATTTTGGTCAGGCACTGAATAGACTGTATGTTGGTAGTCGCCGTCATCAGCATTGACCATCGTGTAATTTAGCGTAGGATTGCCTTCGTTATCTAGAATAACTTCCCATTCAGCATCAACATGGCCAACTGCACTGTTAGCCCGGGGCAGGTGCTGAAATCGAACATTCCCGTCGGACGCCGTGCCTAGTACATAAACTAAATCGTATTCACCTAACTCTGTTACTTTGTCCGATTGTTCAACCTCAACCGTCCCGTCAATATTCCATGCATCCTTGACCATAAGGAAACGACCCGGAAAAAAGACCATATCATTTATGGTAACTGATTCGTGTTGTGCATTTGCGATTCCAGGATATGGACGGGCATACCATCCCCAAAGAACAAGTCCGTCTGTCTCAGAAAAAAAGCTCATCATTGTCTGAGCTCTTAAATCAGGACCAAACAGCGGTAAGTTTTTGTACCACCGCTGATCTCCTGCGCCACCGCCGTGATGTAGGTTCCAAAAGAAAGGTCTAACCTTTGGGCGGAGACCTGCTGGCATATCTTTTACATGCTCAACATTGCCGTCAATATTTGCCAATACATATGGAACATTGTTACGGTCCCAATAAAAGTTGTATACGGAGGGATATACAACGTCAGACTCGACCGCAATCTTTCGACCGTACTGTTCCCACCTCGTGTCAGAACTAGTCTTGAATGCTGAGTAATCTTCCAGCCCCCACCAAGTCCTAGAAAACGGCTGCCAGCCGTAGAGGCCAACGGATTCCCAGCCGATCGCTTTTGCTGCCCTTAAAAGCTCCACATGGAATTGTGCGAATCCAGCTGCTTCATTAGGAGGGACCGTGGTAGGTAACAGTGTTGGCGTTTCTTGATCAATAAATAGTCGCTGCTGATTACTCGGATTAGGATCTCGAATTTTAATCCCCTTTCGGAACGTCCCCAAGTCTTCTTCGTTTAGCCCAAACAGGTCTTCAAAACCAGAGTAGTCCATGTTAGAAATGTCAATGTCTAGCAAGTCAGGCGCGTGAATTATTTCGATGCTTCCAAAACTTGTACCCGCAGGAAGTTGCGACCATTGACTGGCTGATCCATTGACCATGTCAAAACCATGGCCAATGCAATAGTCGTATAGCGCACTGCTATCCTTTCCGCCACCTTGTCTCATTTCATTTGAGAAATACTTGAATCTGAATGGACGAATCCCTGACGCAACGAATGCTTCACTGCCTCTGGCAACTGCCAGTTGATCTTCAGCGACCAATGTCGATTCGAGAGCTGCCTCATCGTCATCAATAATTACGTCTCGTAAACTCTCAGGAGTGATCGAGTAAACAGCAGGAACCGACTCGACGGCCGCATCGGAATTGCGGTCAAGTTCGTAGATGACCAAATCTGGAACACGATCAACGATCCCCTTCATAATCGAATGACCGAGATAGGTAACTCCCTCTCCGTCTGAGCTAAATGTTTGACCAGACTTGGTCAAATTAGCATCATTGCCGGAAACGTCAGCTGTGGTTGCAAAGTCCAAAGGATAGAAAGCAGTCAATCCATCAGTTTTGAAATCTAGAGGCGAGAAATGCTTCAAAGACCGGACTTCTCCGAGAGATAAAGCCCGATTCCAAACAGACACTTCATTGATGTCGCCAATAAAACCTCGGGAAGTCCCCCAGTATTTTGCGATTCCAATGGCAAATGGGCTTGAATTGTCGACGTTAAAGTCTTCTGCAAGTTCATTCCGCTTTTCACCAACGATATCACCGTCAAGATATAACTCCATGTTCGTACCCCGTCGAATCGCAACAACGTGATACCAACGGTTAGTAGCCAATGCCTTGGTGTCCCTCAATAGAGCAGCATCAGAACCATCAAAAAGCCGAAAAGTCAGCCGGTTGTAGTCATAGGAAAGTCGGTAACCGGGGTACTCTCCTCCATATTGACCTGCGAGGTTTTTTGACAGTATCGTACGATCTGCAGTTCCATTTGGGTCAAGTCGAAACCAAGCCGAAAGAGAAAAACTCTCAGTTCCAAAATTAAACGCAGGTGTTTTTGCCTCGTCATACAGATAACCTGTTCCCTCAACGGTCAGGCCATTATTTTCACGTTCAACCCCATAATCGGATCCAAGGTCTTCAAAAACTGTTCCGTCATGTCCGTTGCCAGTTTTGTCAATTACTTGTTCAGTTTGAAAATCAAAATACGTGAGAAGTCCATTGTCTTGCAAGTCTGGGCCATAGAATGTGAGTTGTGAAACTTCTTCAACAGACAATGCGTCATCCCAAACGGCCACATCGTCGATGTCTCCGTGAAACCCGCGGGAGGTTCCCCAATACTTAGCAATTCCGATCGCCAATGGACTTGAATTGTTAACATTGAAGTCATCGGTAAGTGCATCTTTTCGTTCAGCTGCGAGTGTGCCATCGAGATACAGCTCGATACTCGTGCCCCGTCGAATTGCAACGACGTGATACCAACGGTCAGTAGCCAGAGCCTTTGTGTCCCTCAACAGAGCAGAATCAGCACCATCAAAAAGTCGAAAAGTCAGTCGGTTGTAGTCATAGGAAAGCCGGTAGCCGGGGTACCCTCCGCCATACTGACCCGCGAGGTTTTTTGACAATATCGTACGATCTGCGGTTCCATTCGGATTGAGACGAAACCAAGCTGATAGTGTAAAGTCTTCGATTCCAAAATTAAAGTCTTCACTTTTAGCGGCAGTGATATGTGCCCCAGAATGGAAGCTTGCAGCCCTAGGAACCCCGTCGGCAAATGATGAACTGACGGAACAACTAAGCAACGCAAGAAAAAGCAAAGTGCTTAACAAGATACATTTTTTCATAACGAAAAGCTTTCAATAGAGACTAGTTTTGCAAGAAAAGGACTTTATAAATTATTGGTCGGCGATGTCAAGCAAATTGTTTTTTGAGTAGGTTCTTCGCAAGTTTTGTGGCAAGTATTCGAACAGCCGTTGATTGTGTATTCTTTGGGGGGGAACGGTATTGTAGTTCCCCAAGAAACCTTGACCGTGAATCAGTGTTAGTAGTTGGTTAAAAGGTATCGCTTGGTTACCCACAAAGGCAGATCGAAATCACCTTATCTGTCACCAGTGCTGGGCCATCGCACCATTGTCGTTCACCAGTTCCTAGTGAGCGACCGACGAATGGCTCCGACGCAGGCAGATTTCTAGCCCTTCCTTATTTCGTAACCGTTCACGGTATTTAAGCGAGGAAGTTTGGGGCTTTTTCGGCTCCGAGCTCAGCCTTGATTGATTTTAGCAGGAAGTCGAAGAAGTTCTTATTCTGCTTTTTGCAGGTTGCGATTGCCGTCCACATTCGTTCGTTGTAACGTTGCCCAGCCTCGCTATGAGTGCCCTGCCGAAAACAGCCGTCGCGAACGATCCAAAAGCTGTTCGGCCCACTCCCGGGTTTTTTGTCCGGGTGTTTCAAAAGAAATCGCATGTCGCGGCTCAGATGAGCCCAACAATACTGGGCCTTGATGTCGTAGATCCACGCGAAAGAGCAATTGGATGAGAAATAATCGAAGTTCAAATAGCCCTTGAAATCTTCGCCAACGAGCTCCTCAAGCACCGCCCGAGACTTCATCCAGCCAATGTTCGCCAGCAAGCGGGGACCGAAAATCGGTTGACCATGGACTTCGGGCGCGTGGGCGTAATAGAGTTCGCCTTCAACCGTTTCATAAAGCCGAAACCGATGTTCAGTCACGGTCACCGGCGAGTCTGGCAGTTCGATGTGCTGAATCGTTTCGAATTGGGCGGTGGGAGCCAGTTGTAGGCGTGCGATTTCCGAATCGTCAATTTTGTATTCGATGATTTCGTCAACACGCTCCGGCGGCAAAGCTTCCCTGAGTGCGTCTTTCGCAGAAACATTCTTTAGCTACTCACATTCCGCACCCCTAAACTCAAGTTGGCGCTGACAATCTGGTGTGGTTTTGGGAAGCTTGGCAGAATTCACATCCGGATTTCGTCAGGGGCTTCAGTATGGATGCGACGACTCGTTTTGATACCAACGTCGTTGGGGCGATGCCAGTAATCGCCAGCTACTTTGAGCGCTTAGAGTTGGGTGGGGTTATCAACAAACTCGTCCCGTGGGAAGGTGAAGTTCCTTTGGGCGATTTGATTGAGATACACCCGAGAATCTCCTGAACATTGCCGCCCGCAAAGGCAGATTTGTTTGTGGTGGTGCGTTTCAGCCTCACTTGAAAGAACGCTTTTTAAAGCTGCGCGGCAAGCTTGCCAAGATCGATTATTGTTCACAAGGCCAACTGAAACGTTCGCCAGAAGATCGGGACGGTTACCAAGGAGTCGAAACCGAGGAAATTATCGAAGGCGAGGAAAACGGTCGTCTGGTTCGTTCAAAATATCGCCTGATCTACATCTGGAGCGAGCGAAAAGCCCGAATTGACGCTCGACACCAAAGGACTGCGGCGAGTTGAGCTGAAGTTGTACGACAACACCGAGTACAAAGTACGGTTGGCCGAGCAGGAGGGCTTTTTATACAAAGCTCCTAAATTCGTCTTTCGCAGAAATTGTCTTGGGCTAGCGTCGCTGAGCTATCAAAGAAAATGGCCGCGTCTTTCCGATAAAGGTTAATGCTAACCAACGCTTAACCGGAAAGGCGACGACCATGGATATCTGTACCTCATTCTTGCCAATGCTTCAAGTCTTCTCTGTCGCGATGACCGCACCGACTTATGCAAGCTTGACTGAACTGATGACCGGCTGGATATTCGCTCCCCGGCGAACCATCATGGGAATGCTGCGTGCTGGCGGTGTTGAGCGACACCACTCGGCGTATCATCGAATTTTCGCCACGGCAGTTTGGTCAATCGACGCCGTTGGGCTGGCC
>CALCJM010000104.1 GCA_937967505.1 uncultured Pirellulaceae bacterium
GTGGGCCGGGTGTTGCCGCCCGAGCCTCCGCCGCGGCTGCGGCGGTCCACGGTGACCACGGCGGTGGCGTTGCTGGCGCTGGCCCGCTTGACGATCTCGACACGAAGCCTCGGTGGTGTGCGGTTTCAACATGGTTAGATCACTGCCGACGCTCGGTGATCGCTGACGTTATCACGCTCGAAAGGGACGCATGACACTTGACGAACTATTAGAAGAGGCGAGTGCCATACAGAGAGACACGCTTCTCCTCAAACCTGGCAATGGTGGACAGGTGGCCGCGAGGTGGTACGAAATTGATGATGAAGAACTTGATGGTACGAACCATATTTGCTGGTTGACCGTAGATTCAAAATTCATCTCGGGCATCTCCATGAGTGACGATCAGCGATTCCTGACCATTTTTTCCAACGAAACGGACTGCGAGTCCGGAAAGGTTGAGTTTTCACCTTCATTTTCAACGCGAGAGGGTGTTGATTTGTTCGCAGAGCGGGTGGATATCTTGCCGCCAATAGATGCCGTTATCGCCAAGGGAGGTGGGAAGATCGGTGACTGGCTGGAAAAGCATAGCTGGGACCGCGGGGGAACGTTATCACTCCGGCTTTGGAGACCACGAATTAGTAAAACAGTATCTTAATTTGGAGTATCTTCAGAATCCAATTACAAGAAACGATGGATCCTATGCTGTCCTTGGAGGTTGGCACGAACCCGGCCCCGATGATGATTGGTATGATTTGTTGGACAGTGCACTTTGTGTTCTTACGCTGGAGAATTCCGAACCATGGTTGGAGACTTGGCGCACAAGAGACGGTGAATTTCGAGTAATACAACGCACCACATAAGCACTAAGTCACAATTTTTCGAGCATAATCCCGTGTAAAAACCTCGGAAAGACCGCATGGCCCCGATTGTTTGCAATCTGGTTCTTAGTCGCGTAAATAATTGAGCGTTTGACTTCGCGGGTGCAGTTTTTGGGATCTGAACGAGTTGAAGATGTTCCTTAAAGTTGCCCGCTTGAACGCCGTTTGATCCCGCCGAAGTTCAAACGCTTTGTTCAAGAAGCCCGCCGTTGCCCTTTAGATGTCTTTTTTGCTCTCGACCTTTGGATTTTGGGCTCTGGATTCAGCAACGGCGCAGCGTGAAGGCTCTCTGCCGCTGGGTGCTTCAAAGAATTTGGTTGCTTTCAGGTTGTTGTCGGCGCGGAGTGACGGCTAGTCGGAGTCGAGATACGCAACACTGTGCTCTGGCAACCGGCGGCGGAAGATGGCTCGGCCCGCCGCAGCGGTGATCATCGTCAGGTGCAGCTTGCCAACCTTGCAATCAGGACACGGCGTCAGTGGCTTCTGAATCTCCGTCACCGCCTCGGCCTGCTTCAGCAACCAGCACCATCCCAAGTAAAAGTAAACTAGCATTTGTACGTACTGGAACTTCAACTTGCAGTTGGGTGACGCCCAGCCGTAATATCGAATCCGTTGGAACCTACTGGGCAAGGTATGCTGTAAGAAGCCACGTGCGAATTCGTGTCCGCTGACGGTGCGAGTGCGACTTTGGGAAGTTCCGCTGGGCGTAAACCGGTAAAGTCTCGGCCCCACGTGTGCAGCGCTCCGAAGAAACCCATCCGATCCGAACCGATGAAGCGCTTGCCCGAGGCCAGTTCGAACATCGTCTGAGCCCCACAGTCAAACAGCGCCCCGTAACAAGCACGCCCGTTAGCGCGCACCACCATCCGCAGGGCCGCTGGTGCAGTGAAGGTGACTAAATAGTATTGCACCGGCAGCAGCCCGGCCATCCATTTGGCCAGCCAGAGCGCGGATTTATCGTTTTGACAGTTGGGGCAGTGTCGGTTGCCACAGCTACGTCCCTGCCAATACGTTTTGGGGCAGGTGTCGCACTGTTTGACGATGTGTCCCAGCTCTTCAGTTCGGCAGCGCGTGATCAACGCTAATACACGCCAATACACGCCTATGCTCGCGCGGCATGGCGCGGCCGAACTATTTCACGTAAGTCTCCCCATGCTGCCGCAGTGCTTCTGCGACCGTCGGCATGACGTTACTCCCGAGCCCTGCCAATAAACCTTTGAAACAGTTTGTCGGTGGACGCCCTATCGGCAACATGATTCAGTTGCTCGCGCCCATCGACGTTGGCGTCATCGGTTAGGTGTAGATAGACCAGCATCGTTTGCAGATTGCTGTGGCCAAGGAACCGTTGGATCCAGCACTGCGAAGCGCCTGCTTCGAACAGATGAGTGGCCATGCTGTGGCGGAGTGAGTGGGGCGAAACGGGTTTGTGGACGCCGATTGCTTTGGCGGCCCGTTTGACGCAGCCCTGAATCGTGCTGACGGCCATTGTTGAGGTCGCCTTGGCGGCGATTTTGCGATTGCGTCCACTTGATGGAAAGATCAAACATCCGTTGCGATGTTGTTTCCAATAGCTCCTGAGCACTTCCAGCGTGCTGACCGGCAGGGGCAGCAAGCGGTCCTTGGCGCCTTTGCCGCGATGGATGTGGACGGTCATGCGTCGGGAGTCAATGTCGCTGATGTGTAAGTTGAGTCCTTCTTCGAGTCTCAAAGCCAACGAATAGAGCGTCCACAGTAGAGCCGCGTTGTGATGAAGTCGAGTCGCTTTGATCAGTCGATGGACTTCCCCAATGGTCAGCACGGTGGGTAGAGACTTCTGCTTGGGGACTCTGACCTTTTCTAGGACTTGCCAATCGCGCGGGCAGGTGGTGCCGTAGAAGAATTTCAAAGCGCTGTAAGTGACTTTGAGGCTGCCGGGGGCGCAGGCGCGGTCGTTGATCAGGTGCAGCACATAGTAGGCAATTTGTTGCTGGGTTAATTGATCGGGCGCGGTGTGATAGTAGCAGGCCAGTTTGCGGATTTCGCGCAGGTAGCCATCATGGGTGCGTTTGGCTCCGCCGAGCAGTTGGAGATCCTAGCTCATCTGCTGCCGCAGAGTTAGGCCGCCGTGGTTGTGAACTTTTTTTGTGGTTTACGCTTTGACATTATGCTATCCTTTTAAAGAAAGGAAAAAAAGCATCACTAACAAGGGTAGTCAAACTTAAATCGGTGTGCGAAAAAATTAACGCAAACACCCACCGCGATAGCGGTTTACTTGAACAAAAAAATGTACCCGAGTCGCGAAGTCGGGCGTTTTCAAATGGACAATCTCTCGTCGCGACTAGGTGATTCTGAACGTTATCCCGCTTGAAGAGACGCACATGTCGCCAGTTGGTCATTCGTTGGTTGGTCTCGCTTTCGCCGCGGTGGCGTTGCCTGCATCTCGCGACTGGAAATGGCAAATCGGCCTGCCAATTGCGTTTGTCGCTTTGGCAAACCTGCCCGATTGGCCGATTCCGAATTGGGGGCATGACCGGTATGACATTAGCCACAGCATTTACGTCAACTTTGCATTGGTTGCTATCGGGTGTTTCCTTGTTTGGTTGATACCTAACTTAAAAACGATTGTGACGTGGCCCTGCATACTTCTGGGGGCTGCGGCTTGGCTTAGCCACCTCCTTCTCGATTCGTTCTACAATCATGGCCGTGGGGTCGCAATCTATTGGCCGCTTTCCGATGGCAGACTCAATTTTTCGATTCCTTGGTTTAACAATCTCGACTTGTCACAATCGGTTATTTCGCGACACAATATGTATGTGTACGGGATTGAGTTTGCAGCTTATTTGCCAGTATTGATCATTGCGTTGGCGATCGGGACAATGATTAGGCGTCACTCAGTCGTCTCGCAAGAAAAAAGCGTCGGATAACAATACGATCGGGATAGGGGCCGGCTTTGACCGGCCCCCTCCCACACCACTTGGCATGCGGGTCCGCTACTCAAGCGGTTGAGTACAAGTTTTAAATCTTCACGTTGTCACAAAGACTCAAGCCATTGGATCACAGTCAGCGCCGCGCTCGCTTGAACCGCCGTGCGGCGGTTTGCACCCGAGGGTGCTCACGAAGCGAGCAGACTGAAATACGTACTTGCTCGTTCCCTTCGGGCCTTCGACGACCAAGGTGGTCGACTACAATGCCCTCTGCTGACTTCCGATCGACACCAAATAACTTTCGAATGCACGGCCCCGCCTTTCGGGCAAGCCCTACTCACCGGTACGCCAATCGGATCTCCCCAGATAAGGGGGCTTCGACCTTCGCCTGATCTCTCAGCCGTGGCGAGGCAACGTGTTGTGTCCCCGCCCAAGCTCTCCATCTACCTGAGCTCCGATATTTCCAGTTCGGTTTCGCGCTGACAAGCACGCTCACCCGGAGGAACCGCCCTCATGAAGTTTCTGTTCGTAACCTGCGGGTCTTGACGAGAATGTGGCTGACGACGATTCTTTGTCAGCTTACCGAGCACATCCGCAGGCTTCCTCCCCACGATTCGTTACCGAGATCGCAGTTGCCCTCGCCTCGTACTAAATTTGAGTTTGGGTTTTATATTTGGTATACTGCTCCCGGTTTCAAATTACTGGAACGAAGTACAGGGGACTGATTGACCTTTATCTACGACAAACATCAACGCACCCCACAACAACACGCCCATGCTGGGCGTACTCGCACAGAGGCTGTGAATTTTTACATCTGTTGCTCGCTATCGATTGTAAAATTTTGTCGATAGCGCTAAATTCAGTTCTATGAGTAAAAAAACCCAACGTGAGCAACGCGGTAGTGCACGTGTCCAGCTTCCAGAGCGTCACCAGAAACAATGGCGAGATTTCTCGCTGGAAGAGTTTATTCGGGAAGATGCATTGGTGCGTACGGTCGTTTGCTACGTAGATTCGCTGGATTTGTCGGAGCTCTATTCGAAAATCAAATCCACCAAA
>CALCJM010000105.1 GCA_937967505.1 uncultured Pirellulaceae bacterium
CGGAACTCATCAGGGGCGTACGTTGATCGATATGGGTGCCGGACACTAGAAAACCTACCTTTGCCCCATGAATACCTCAGAGGTACAAATGGATACCAGTAAATCCGCAAATCGGCTTCCGCGCTGCTTGTTCTCCGCCACAATTTCGTCAATCTCCAGACGCTCCGAAACGGTAGGCGGATGCCCCAATGCATGCGAAATCAACTTTGCGGTCAACGCGTGAGCGAAACGATCTTGTTTACTTAACAACGCCGCCTGCAAACCCATGAAGCCGTCGAACTTCTTCCCGTCGGCAAACGTTCCAGTCGCATCAACAGGTTTCTTTGCTTTCCCGCGATAAGTGTTTCGCCACGCACCCACCGCATCGAAATTCTCCAGCCCAAAACCCCAAGGATCGATCCTACGATGGCACTCCTTGCATGCTGTGACATCTCGATGTTTGGCCAACATCTCACGAATTGTCTTCGCGCCACGCACATCCGGCTCGATCGCTTCCACATCGGCCGGCGGCGGTGAAGGAGGAGAATCCAACATATTTTCCAGAACCCACACGCCGCGCACAACTGGTGACGTGCGGGTTCCATTGGAAGTAATGGTCAGCATACTGGCGTGCCCCAACAATCCTCCGCGCGGGCTGCCCTTTGGAAGTGATACTTTTCGAAAACGCTTTCCCTTGACGTCAGGAATTTCATAGTGACGCGCTAACCGTTCGTTCAACATCGCGTATCGGGGCGCTAGAAAATCCTTAATTGGCAAATTGTTGTTGAGAATCTCTCGAAACAGACTTTCTGATTCTCCTCGGATCGAGAGTTCCAACGCCTTATCAAAATTCGGATACAGCTTCGGATCCGGCGGCATCGCCCCCACCTTCCGCAAGCCAAGCCACTGACCTGTGAAATCCTCTACGAAGCGATCGACCTTTTCGTCTTTAAGCATCCGCTTCACTTGAGCTTTGATGACAACGGGATCCATGATCTCGCCCGATTCGGCCAACTGCAACAGTTCGTCGTCAGGCATTGAATTCCACAGAAAGTACGAAAGCCGACTGGCAATCGACCAACCGTCAGGTGTACTCGATTCGAAGTTGTATAAGAACCGTGGAGAGCACAAAACGGCTTCGACCACGTTCTGCATCGCCTTCTCTCGGTTCAGCTTTGCCTTGATGCCCATCGAATAGATCAATCGATATCGCCGCAGGGTTGCCGCATCAACAGGTCGGCGAAATGCGCGCGTCAAGAAAGCTTTAGGGCCGGCAAGTTCGCCCTCGGAAAGTTTCAGACTGCCAAGAACAACCTGATTGGCCGACAGCTTCTTGGAGGGCAACAAGGCTTGCTGGGTCTTTGACGGCCACGTTTCCAGAAGCGGTCCCTCGACCTTCAAGCTGGTTAGATGCATCAACTCGCCAACCAAGATTTTTTTCCCATCCACCACCCCCATCGGGGCGCTTTGAATGCGTGGGCAGTCGATCGCGTGGATAAATATGTTCTCCCCTTTTTCAAGAACGACGTCGACAGAATGATCATCCATCTCATTGGCGAGTTCAACCTCTCCGACTCGACGACCACCCGCCGACTCGCCACCCATTCCCGTTTCCAAATCCCTCGCCGGCATGGCCATGATCGCGGCAAACCGCGAATTGTGCTCTGGCAAATACCAGCCCCATTGCTGGGCCAACCCCGATTTCTTTGACGTGGGAGGATACTTTTTGCCTTGGCGCTTTAACTCGTGCCGCGAGTCTTCTCGGAAGCCGCGGAATTGAATCCGGTAGGCACCCGTACGAGGCGCTGAAAATCCCGCTGGCCAAATTGTGTTGTAACGATTCTTACTGCCCCACATAATGATCTCTTTTTTCATGCGAGTCGTATTGCGTCCAGCACCAATGTCCTTGATTGCGAAACGGTGTTTTTTTCGTGGATCACGCAATGAAGAAATCACATCGCGCGACAGCAGTCGCGCATTCTGCTGAAGTGTGTTCATGAACTCTTCAGACTGGCCCAGCGTTTGAGCCATATTGTCAAAACCGGCAACTTCCGGATCCGCTGGCAAACCTTGAGAAAGACTCAGACGCGTTCCCAATAGATCCTTCGCCGTATTTTCAAGCGCCGAGTGGCTCAGACGGCGAATTGCAACACGTCCGGATTCACCTTTGCGCGCTTCGGTTTTCAGCGCATTTTCAACCGAGGCAATGAAATCTGAAATCTCAACTCCACTGGGAGGAGTCTGTTCAGGGGGCGGCATCTCACCCAGTTTCACTAACTCGACAGCGTCCTGCCATGAAATTGCCGTCTCGGCATCGCTCAGGTCCCGTCCAAGTTCGTCGAAACGAAAGTCACCTTTGGCCTCTTCGCCCTGGTGACACTGACTGCAGTTCTTCTTAATGAAGGGCTCAACGGCAGCCGGAAAGTCCCCCTGTAAAACAGCGTGGACCGACTGGCTCGAAAGAAGCAGAGCTAACCCAATAAAGGTCAGTACCGAGAAACCGCGGCACCAACGCGTCGTAATCACTAACCGCATGCCCTTAGCCTTTCAAGAATTCGTTAACCGTTCCGGTGCTGCCGGCGAACGAGTCGACTTCAACATTCATTTTTTGAAGCATCGTGACGAATAGGTTACACAGCGGCGTGCCTTGATTGAGTTTGATATGCTGGCCATGACGGTATCCGCCCCCCGCAATTAGAACGGGCAAGTCCCGATTCGAGTGAGAACTACCATTGCCCAACCCGCTTCCGAAAAGCACCTGCGTCTTATCCAGTAAAGTGCCACTACCGGCAGGAATCGATTTTAGGCGGTTGAGGAATTTGGCCAATGAGCGCGTGTGCATCTGCTCGATCTGAATTAGCTCAGCAACAATCTTTGGATCTTTGCCGTGGTGCGATTGCCCATGATAGTTTGAAGAACGAATGTTTCCGGTTTCGATCGGTGGTCCACCTCCAGGAAGAGCGACCGACACAACGCGCGTAGAATCGGTTTGTAGTGCAATCGCTGTCAGCTCCAGCATCATATCCAAGTTTGCGTGGTAGCTCGTAACCTGTCTTGCGATCGATGGTGCCCCCGGCTTGGGTTTATTCAGCCACTGAATCTGTCGCTCAATTCTCTTTTCGACATCGCGTACAGACGTGAGATACTGGTCCATGCGGTCTCGGTCGTCCACGCCCAATTCTCGTTGAAGTGCCTTGGCATCTGCTTGCACCAGATCCAGTACGCTGCGGCCGAGTTTCATATCCCTTTCTCGCGCTTTAGGATTCTTCTCTTTCACGAACAGCCGCCGGAAAATTTCTTTCGGATCGTTTGCGGGTTGGAGTGGAATCCCTTTGTCATTCCACGACAGTGAGTCCACTGCCGAAACATCCCCGATAGTCAATTGCAAGGACTGAAACCGCGTGTCTTGTCCCAGATGCTTCGCCGCCAGTTGATCGAAAGTGATCTGATTTCGAATCACGATTGATTGCCCAATACGCTCCGGTTTGTAGACGCCAGACAAGAAAGCGGGAGTTCCCTTGTGTCCGCCTTTAACACCGGGATGGTCGGCGTTGGAAATTAACGTGAAATCATTCCGCAGTCCTTCCAGAGGCTTGATCAATTTTGGAGCCGTGTACTTGCTGCCCGTTTCTTTTGGATTCCACTCCTGCGGATACATACCTAAAGAAACGCCCATGCAAACCAAGCGTTGATGATCGCCCACGGCCGCATCAGGTTTAGTCTTTGATTTCTCGGCTGCGGTCGTGAAAACACCAGACGCGTGAACCGGCAGAGAATCGAGAAAGGGCAGGGCGATGGTCGCCCCGGCGGCTGCGAGGTAACTGCGGCGATTAAGTCGACGATCAAAATTTCTCATGGAGTCGTTCCGTAAAGCTGGCTTTCTTATAAGTCAGTATAGCTCATTATGTCATTGTAGCTCATTGTCAGATGTGTAACCCACGCGACGCATTTCCTAGGTCGGTCTGTGATTCCATTTTGGGAATTTACCCAAGGTTTTCCGCGTTCACACTCCTCACAACCGGCATCAGCGCGGCACCCTATAAAAAAAGCCCCCGTCACATTGCTGTGACGAGGGCTCGTTCTTTGTCGAAAAAACCGACGTTACTCGGCAGACTCTTCTTTGACCTCTTCAGCTTCGGCAGCTGGAGCTTCCTCTGCAGCCTTGGCAACTTCTGCCTCCGCAGCTTCGGCATC
>CALCJM010000106.1 GCA_937967505.1 uncultured Pirellulaceae bacterium
ATCCAAACAGTCGTTGGATGTTTGTTACAGCTTCAGATCCCCGCGAAGAAATCCTAAGCATCAAACATCCTGATGCCATCTTAATTTACAACTAAATTGTCAAAGATCATTCATCAGGCCGGGAAGCCTGACACTCACTCAAACTGATTCGACAGAAGCCGAACCAAAATTGAGGGTGATCGACATTGCGACACAAAAACACCGCAATCGCGATCACCACCAACTCAACATCATGGCTGAAAGATTCCAACCACCAATCTTCAGACGGGGTTAGCAGCCCCCAGATTGGATCCGAGATTTTATAGTCAGTTCGACTATCGTCAACAGGTTCAACACTCGAATTATGAAGAAAGACAAAAATTGGGCGGTGAAGCCTGTCGCAGTCACCCTTTGTCCGTTCCGAGTCAAACCCTCGTTTGCGACAGGACGGGAAGTATACGAGCAGACGCAAAGCGCTCAAGGGGGATCACGGGCTTTTTTGAGATTTTCCTGAAAACGCCTCTGGAAGGCGACAGCGCCGGGAACGAGGCGGATCGCCGGATCGACCTTCACCCAAGCGCCCGAGCATTTCGGTCGTGCGGGCAGCGGCCGGAAAGCCGAACCAACAGCTTTTCACCCAACGGTTCATCCAAGTTTCTTCAAACAGACTTCATCAATTAACCGAAACAGATCGGGAGCGTCATCGCGCGATGCCGAGATCGTATCATCAATGTCGCGGTACGTTGCCCACCATCGTTTAACATCGACGCAGGCGCACCCAAGCCACAATGCACCAACGACAACTAAAGTTACGTATGCAAAGAAATAGCCAGTCAAGGCGATCCAGATCATTGGCACAAACAAAGGGAGCAACCGCGAGCCACAAAATTCAAGGAAGAGCCTGGGGGGCGTTGCCTTGAGTAACTTGGGCGTGACGGAGAAAGGCTGGCGGCGCGGTCAGGTAGCGTGGACCTACCCGCCTACGCTCCTTCCGCATCTCCCAAAACCGATAGCAAAGCCCTTCCTAGCAGAAACGAGCGCTTCTACACCCAGATATCACTGGTGCAATCACCACCCGGAAATCGAACTTCGTGGGCTCGCACTGCCCCGCCGGGTTCATCGCCAAAATCCAACATGAAATCAGTGTTCAGTTTCATTCCGCCAGATTCTGTGTTGCAGTCAACTTGCAACATGTAGGATCCTGCCTTGGCCATGTCAGGATAGAATTGGTCATCCCAAGCTGAATAGAGGCTGCTGGTGACGTACAAACGTTTTCCATCGAGACTTAACTGTAGCATCTGCGGTCCGCCGCCGAGCGTCTTGCCTTCCCAAGACGACGGTTTGCCAAGCACACCGCCCAGCCAGACCTGACCTGTCAATTTTGGATTGGCGGGGTCGCTGACGTCGTACTGTCGCAAGTCTCCGTGCAGCCAGTTGGAGAAGTACAGATATTTGTCATCCATCGACAGTAATATATCCGTCACCAATCCCGGCACCGGGAACGGCCAGCCTTCCTTTTCGATTGAGTCTACCGCAATTACTTTTTCGGCCTTCCAAGCATCGCCCTCTTTGAACCAGTGCCAGATTGTACTGGAGAGCGCCGCCCCCACGAAGCCGTGCGTACTATCAGGGTCATGTTGAAAACGCACCTCCAGCGGAATCTGGCCTTCCTCTCCAAGGTCAATGGACTGTTCGATCTTACGTTCCGTCCAGTTCCAAAAATGCAGCGACTGGCCGTATTTGCCTTGAGCAACTTCGGCTGGTTTGAATCCTTTCGAAACGGTATTGGGGGCTGCCCATTCGCTGCTGACCATGACGTTATGCCGAGGCTGATACCAGAAGTCATAATTGAACTTCATCGCACCGGTATCCTTGGTCCACAGTCCGGAGATTTCAAAATCCTGATTCAGCATGATGAACCCACCCGGAGCGCTCCCATCGGCCAGCCCCAACATCGAGATCATAATGTTGCCGTCTGCCAAGCAATGAACCGTATGTGGCGCACTCAACCCAGTCTTCTTTTTGACTTCGTCTCCTTCAATGACCTTGTGAATTTTGGGGGCCGCGGGATCGGAGGTATCGACGATATGGATTCGGCTGCTGGTAAGTCCGGGCAGCACAATATAGCGGCGTTCTTTTCCATCCTGACCGTGACAACTGCTGCACGAGTTCCAACCGTAGTGGTGCAACTCGTCACCGACGTTGGGCATCGGCAAGCGATGGATCACTTTGCCGTAGTTGGCCGATTTCGGATCGACATCAATCGTGGCGAGATAGTCGGGCAGATCGATACCTGTTCCCGTGCGGATACAAGGCACATAAGCCAGCGTCTCTGCCGGCGACTCCATCGCGGCCTTGGGCGACGCATGAGTGCGTGCGCAGCACGGCAGCGGTGGATCTTCGGCACGGGCGTAGCGATCCAACGAAGTAAGCGAGGCGGCCAGTGCCGCTCCGGTCGTTGCTTGAAGAAAATTTCTGCGTTGCATTTCTGAGTCCTTTTTTTGCTGTGACGACGCGCCCCTTCCCGTTGGCACTCAAAAGTATTTGAGTGGATTGCGGCCAGAAATGCAAATTCGGGGCTGGCGTGTCTTTGCGTGCCGATGGCGTCTCTCCAAGATTGGCAATAGAAACACACGCTAATCTGTCTGCACTCACAGCCCCGCGAATCAGCGGGCTTTCTGGCATTCACCCGGGCCGTTGGTCGCCGCGCAGCCAGTTGGCAGTTTAGAAGAACCAGCGTCCCTGAATGAGACTGTACTTCAGGCAGTTTAAAATAAGAGTGCAGGATCTTAAGGCACTTGGGGGAGCATTTCGCATTCGAACACTTCGAGTATACGGCGCGAGTCGGTAAAGCCTCGCAAGCGTGTTTTAATGCCTAAAACGACGGGCTCCGAACCTAGTTTTTGTCCACGCCTTCAACGACGAAAGAGACAAGTCCAGCTGGCGGCAAGAAAAAAGCGTCCCTGACAAAGCTGACAGGAACGCTCAAGATTATGAAGTGGTCGGGGGCGGGCTCGAACCGCCGACACATGGATTTTCAGTCCATGTATCAATCACGATTCACGCGGCAGAAACCGACACGCCGACCAACCTCGTGTTTGAGGCGGGGCAAAATGCGGGGCATTTCGACCAACAAACTTTTGACGAGTGGATAGCACAATGCCCAGTCCCGTTGCAAGAATCGTCTATCTGCCTCAGTCATCGTACTGGACCGGCTGCCATCCAATCACGCACTTTTGATGAAAGAGGTTGATCTATGGACGTTGAAGGCGCCAGAGCAGTAGCCAACGATTTGATTGTACTCAGAGACGATTCTCTGAGCCTCACGGCTGCACGTACGATTGAAGCCCTTGCGGACCGACTGAAACAGCTTGTTGCTCTTATCGAGCGTCAGAGCGAATCCTTGGATGAATCTTTGGCGGTGTGCGAACAGTTTCGCCAATTGAACGACAAACTGACGGCCGATTTTGAACGCGCGAGACGCTCTCAGTACAGCTTAGGTGGGCCGCGATAGTTCCAAGATGCTGGTACCCGAAGGAAACAGCACAATGGGCGCTTTTCTAACAAAGCGCCCATAATTCGCGTCTTCGGCCGATGACGCGGAAACCAGTTTACTCTTATGCTCGTTTGATCGATCCAAACGGAATACTGGGACTGCTCGTTACCGCAGCGTAGGCGCACTACAGATCGCCGGCCCACCACACTTGCCAGCGATCACCAGCGCTGAGAACATCGGCGGGAGATCTCAAAACGAAGCTCGCAGCCACACTTGCCAGCGATCGCCACCAGTACTCCGTCGCTGCTTCATGTCCGAAATGCGTCACCGGATCCAGCCGCAGTGATGCCAGCTGAATCACGTTTGCAAATCTTTAGCGCGAATGATCCGAACCGGCTTCCTCAAGAGACACGGCTTTCCGGATCCTGCCGCATTAGCCAGCGTCGCGGCGTCGCGGCCTCGAGTTTTCGAACACTGTCAGCTGCGGGGCGTTCATAGTCGATCGACAGCCTTGATTTTCTGCGTCGTTGCCGGCATGCAAAACACCGGTTCGATGCTGAAACCGCCCGTTTGACGTCGAAATGGCCCCAGAAATCGCCCCAAATTGGCTCGTTTCGAGTCGCTTTGGTCAGCTGATTCGCCCGGTAAGCATCGACTGGAAAATCATCACACGGCCCGTCATTCTGAACAGTGAAGTATCCCGAATCCGCTAGGAGACGTCGGTTTTCACCGTGGGAAGGCCCCCCCTTTGGGTCCTGTCCTGCCCCCCGGGGCCGATCACCGCGAGGCTTCGCATGGCGATTTTTGAGCGCGAGAAATATTTTTTTGGGCTTTATATAGCCTCAGATTTTTTTGGGAAAAAATTCCAGCTGTTGCCGATCGCCGATTCACAGGGGCAGCCCATCCCATTTTGAGACACAGCCGGGGAAAGTGCGCTCGAGTATTCACAAATCTCTACGCAAAGATTGGCTCAACAAAAATTTGCGATGTTGAATTTCAAAGTCTGGTCGCTGAACCGAAACTTCAAAACCACAATCGCCTGGACAAACAAACTCAATCGTGAATCGGTTGTATTGTTTGACGACGCATGCGACGGCCTTCAGATCGGATGAGCAGTTGGGGCACCAGTGCGGCACCGTTGGGATTTTGAACCTTGGTCTCGTGCGCTGCTCCGATTCACCGCATCCCGGCACCCGGCAATAGTAATACCGCTTTCCTGAGTGAGCCGAAGAAGATTTGAGCTCC
This sequence comes from uncultured Pirellulaceae bacterium, assembly GCA_937967505.1. Taxonomy (GTDB): domain Bacteria; phylum Planctomycetota; class Planctomycetia; order Pirellulales; family Pirellulaceae; genus Mariniblastus. The sequence goes on from CALCJM010000106.1 coordinate 4,721, forward strand.
ATCTTGCAGAAATGCTTTTTGCAATAAGGTGGTCCGGCAAAGACAAGTTCATGCTTTCGGGATGCATTTTCCATTCGGGAATTCTAACAGGTATGGTCTGTTGGCCTTCCATCGCACGCGTGCCAGGACAGCTAGTCACCGCTGCCTAAACACATCGCCCAGCCGTCGAATCACGCCGGCCGTTTCACATCGATGGATCACGGCTCAAACTGGGGCCACCACACTTGCCAGCGATCGCCATCGCTTCGAGCCTAAATGCTTCTGCGGGATCTCGAAATGAGACTGCGACCGACAACTGCCCCGAAAAAGGCACGTGCGTTCACAGGTTTTTGGCTGGCAAAATCTCTCGAGCGACTCCGATTCCCGCGGCATTGGGCGACAACACTTGCGACGTTGGGCGTCAGAAAATGAAGACACGCGATCGCGGGCCAATTTGAGCAACGTTCGGAAGCATGGAGGATTCTAGTTCGTCCGGACTTGCACAGTTTCCGGATCTATTGCCGCACCCAATGCACTTGCGATGCCACCAGCTGAATCACTTCTGGCTGATCGGTTAATCTCTTTCGTCGTGCACGCGGGATTGGGCCGCAGCATTCCCGGTCGTTGGCGTGGGAACAGCATTTTCGGCGGGAGACGTCTGAGGCGGTGGAGTGGCTGCCGCAGTCGCTGTTTGCTGCATAGCTGCTGTCATGCGGTTCATCGCCTCGGTGTTAGCACGTAAAGCGGCTTGAATCGGTTTGGCGTCATCAATCGGCAATGGGCCAAAACCGCGTGGAAAATCGGTTGGCGTCTTGAGTGATTCGGGTGGCAGTTCCGGACGTGCTGGCTGAGGATTGGCCAACGTTGTGGGTGGCAGTTCCGGACGTGCTGGCTGGGGTTCTAGTACCGCTTTGGGATCGGCAATTACTTTCGCGTTGACTGTCGCTGGTGGTGCAGCTGGCTTGTTGATCGATCTCAGATCGGCTTGAAAATCGGTAATGTCCGATACCGCTTGCCGAATCACATCGACGTCGGCACGCTCTTTCTCTGTCAGCTCTTCGTCTGTTCGATTGGTTCCGAAGAACACGCTACCTTGCCGGATGGATCGCTCCCGCGTCTGCAATAATTCAATTGCCCGGCTTCCAACCTCTCCGTCTAACATTGACTCGCGAACCGACCGCGAAAAGTTAAAACCAATCTCCTCAATAGATGAACCGAAAAGATCCGATCCCGTTTTCTCAATCGCTTCCTTGTATGCTGAAGTGATCTGTCCTCGAATTGCAGCCTCGCCTGTGGTCTGTGCCGATTCAATCAAACCTTCTTGTCTTCGTTTTTTGTCGGCGATTTTGAGATTGGTAGTCAGGTTCCCCAATTGATCAGCCATTCGGTCACGAAGATCTCCGTCAGCTTTTATAGTGGGAAGCGTCGCGTCGAATTGCCGCGCCGCAACAGTGTCGTTACCTGCCAAAAGATCTCGAACAATTGGCTTAAACTGGATTTCGAAACCGGTGGACAACAGGTCGTCACGGACGGCAATGTCTGCCTTGGCAGGTTTCACACCGGCGTTGATGGCATCCGTAATTCGCTCGTTAAGGTTCTGGGCAAAATCGAGCCGCTCGGCAACACTGAGGGCCGATTGCTTTCTAGCATCCTCGATCGACACACCAGCGTTCGTCAGTTTTTCAAATTTGGCTTGATCAATTTCAAAGTTTCGTTCTAAGGCAACAGACAATGCAGCAACCGCTGTCGCTGTTTTTGCTCCGTCTTTATCCTTAACTTGCTGGCCCAAAGATGCGAACAACGCCGAAGTTTCTATAGCAGCCCTTTCGGGTGAGATGTTCTTTTGCGTGTTTACTCCTGCAGCAACAGCCGGAGCAACATTTTTGAACGACTCCAGTTTCCTAACACGCGCTTTAGCCATCGTTGACAAAACCAAGCCTGCGGTATCTTCTGCGGACATCCGAGAAACCGTCGCCAAATCGGCAACCGCTTCAGAACCGGGAACAAGTTGATCCGGATTGGACTTGAACAACGGTGCCATAGCTTCGACAACATCAAGTGCTAGATCTCGATCGCCACCGGTCGCGGTTACGGCACTCGCTCCAGCTTCCATAATCGGCGCTTTGGACTGAAATCCGGCGTCCTTACTGATTTCCTCCAGTCGGCCGATGAATTTTGTCTTCACCTCACGCGGCGCATCACCCAAGTTGACGACCACGTCAGCCTCAGCCTCAGCAATGCGTACCGAAGCATCTCGCGCAGCCAGTTCAAGTCTCTCTTTGCGTTCCAGTTCCGTGTTAATCCCGGCCAAGGCAGCATGCATGGAGATGTATTGCCCCGCCATGTCTTTGACGCCTTTGATTGCGCGACGATTGGCTGTCTCCAATTTATCCACAGCCGAGACTTGCTTGTTGCCCGTCTGTACAGCAGTAGTCTTTAAATTGCGAAGCTGCCCTTCTTGCCTGATCTGAGCGGCCAGCAGTTTTTCATGTTCCTTAATCAGCTGTGAGAAATCGCCGGAGAATTTTTGTTTGAGTGCCATAGGATTGTCGTTTCGTCAGGTCTTTTCTGCTGGGACGGTGTCCGGCGATTCGCCAGAGGTCAAACTCTATTCCTCATCTGCGTGGCTTTCCAGTCTTTTCTCAGTTTCGTATTCGCCTGCAGCGCCGACGTTTCCCGCGTTGCTGGCCTTTCAAGTTCGCCGAACCGTAAATACTACCAGCCGATGCAGGTGCAACGGTTGCGCGATGTCACACGGAAGCGAGGGAGACAATGCGATTGACAAAGCAGCCGCGATCAGGTGAAATCAGGTCTCTGGAATTGTGAAATCTGAAAATGTGAAAACGGAAAGAGAGAAGCGTCACCTACTTGGTATTGGATCGCCGTAAGGCCCCACCGTCCTCACAGACGGCAGAGTAGCACGTGGGTGACGCTTTTTGCTTTGCAGGTCGTCTTCTAAGCGATCGGCAGAAAGGCGGTTCCTATGAACGCCACCGATCTCCAGCTCATCAAAAGCCTAGAAGCTGACGAGCAATTCTTTGTTGAGACGATGCTGAGGATTGATCCTCAAATCGAATACCAACAATCGTCCCGATTGCCCCGAGTTCGTAGCGCATTGCATGACAGCGGCTGGACCACGCAACGCATCAAATCGACTCTCAACCGGCTGATCGCATTGGAGCGGCTTTACGTTTCTCGTAGCGGCAAAAGCTGCAGCATGCTGAACTGCTTTAAGCAGCGTCACCAGACAAACAGGCTGGGAATCTGCGTTTATTGCAACCAAAGATCGAACAATCTGACGCGCGATCATGTGATTCCCAAATCAAAAGGCGGCACGGATGACCTAAGAAACATTGCCTTGGCTTGCGCGGTCTGCAACCACTCGAAACGCGATCGAACGCCGACCCGCTGGGCGATCGACATTTTAATTTTCGCACTTAAGCACAAGTGCGATTCACTAATCGCACTGCTGAAAGGTGCGGTTGGCCGTCAGTTCTGGTTTGGAGTGAACGAATCATACGGTCGCTGTGGCAAGGATAATTCCCATGTCCAAAGATGAACTTCTAGCCCAATATGCTGCCGAGTTGCAAGTTCGAACAGCCGCTTCACAAGCCAGAGTTGCAGCTGAACAAGACGAAATTGCTTCCAATGGTCGGCTGAAGCTACTGGAAATGCAGGTGAGGCTGCTGTTTGGTGACGATGCGCCGATTGCGAGCCTGACCAAACAGAAATCCAAACGGAGAACAAAGCAACAACGATTCATTGATGAACATCGCGGTTTACTGGAGCTGTCAGACATAGAATTTTTGTCGGTGCCTGAACGCGATACTCGCGCGGTTGCCGAACATCTCGTGATTCACAGAAACGAAGTCTCCAAACGACTACGCGCCGGCCACTATTCGCCCGGACCTCACGACTCGCGCGGCAAACGTATGGTTGACACGATTAGCGTAATTGAGCGGGAGGTGATCAATGTCCACGGATGAATTTTTAGAACGGTACGAAGCCGCTTTGAAGGCGCGAGCCGAAGCCGATGTGCAAATCAAGTTGCTCGAAATGCGGGCAAAAATCGAGTTTTCGGCCCCCGTAGTCGAATCACCGCCGGCGGCAGGTTCCGAAGTGATCGAATTTGCTAGGAAAAACCAAGGGTGCTTGCTTGAAGCTGACATTCAGTTCTTGCATCTTATCGAGGCCACGCCTCGGCAGGTTGCCAGCTGGTTGAATGTTTCAGTGTCCAAAGTGAATCGGCTCCTGAATAAAGACATTTTCAAGCACGGCCCCAACTCACAGCCCGGAACCTCACATCTCATCTCCACTGTCTCAGTAGTAAAAGCGTTTCTTGATGGCAAAGCCAAAAAATAAAGGTGATTCGAGTTCGCCCTAGGCTCCCGAACCGGACGAAGTATCGTTCACAGAGGATTTAACAAACGATTGAACGTGTGATAGAACATTGATGTTCCAGCGAAAGCTGGAGCGACTCCGGCGCGGCTTGATCACCGCATAGCGGGCCGGGCAACCAATCCTGTTTTTGGTTGCCCGGCCAGCACCGGCTTCTTCCAAAAACAGGATTCCCAATGGACAAGCTAGACCAGTTGCATCGTTTTTCAAGGAAGCTCACTTACTGCCTGAACGATCTGGTGACGAAAGCAATGCTCTTATCTACTGAGGTGACAGATGCCGACCAAGAGTTCTTGCAACGCGAAATCAACCTGCCAACGTTTACGAAGGAAACCGGCCGGCTGCTTCGGCAAGCTCAACAGGATTTGGTGCGAAAGCATGGGGATACGGTGGGCGTCAACTACCGGCCTTGCAACCGCCCGTTTTCACTTTCTTTTTTTGGCAGCTGGCATCAGCGTGCATACATCACCATCACAGAAATTGGTGATCTGAGAGAGGAAAGCGAGGCACTTCTCGTAAAAGACCTACGCCGCTGGGTTGAACTCGAACGCGATTTTCTTCCTGCACGCGAGTCATCGAGAGGCCGAAACGCAAAGCTCAGTTCGAACAGAGTTACGACAGAGGAATTGCTAATTCACGCAAAGCAGGTGTGCTTGAACCTTGTGATGCAACCAATGGAGATCGCGACGAAAACGCGTAGTCCTCTTTCTCTCTTCGAAAAATCAAACATCGAAGTCCTAAAGCGGTTTGATCAGGCTGTTAGTAACTTCAACGATCTTGAGGCAACTACATCAGAGCTGTTGAATTACTGCGGCCTCGATGCCTACTGTGGGGAATCATCGATTTCCCACCGCCGATGCCTTGGAGCAATTGAAGCAGTATGGCTTCCGTTCGTCGCAGTAACTGTGTGCGATTATGCGGAGCCTTGGCCAGAGTCGACAGTGAATGTTTGGAGGACAATACCTGAGTGGCAAAGAGAGGGAGTGACTGAGGCGTTTACGCACGTTCAGTGGATCGACCCCGATGACTTCAAACGAATGAAGCTGGAGTTTGACGCCGCCATTCACAACGAACGTTACCGCTTGGGTGATGCAAAGCCAGCAGCCCAACTTGAACCCGCAGAAAGGGAGCGATCCGAAGACAAAACTCCAGTCGCGCAATCCACACCGTTGGAGCATATCAAGGCCCACCCCAAGTTCGACGCCGCCAAACAGCGAGGATTGGACTTAAAAAGATCGGGTAAGTCATGGTCTGAGCTTGCCGCCAAAGAAGGTGTTCCAAGCCGTTCGACCATTCAGCGTTATGCAAAGGCAACTGGACAAGCTGTTCACCAGTGAACCTCCCTGTTCATTCACGTGAACACCCTGTTCAAAAAAATAAATCTGAAAATAGTTTTGCCGACTTTTACGGCGTGATTTGCCTTGTTCGCTATGTTCACCAACTATGAACAAAGTGATTTTCTTTAGCGGCTTCCGTAGATTTTCAGCGTCGAGTTCAACGGCAGCGAGTGTTGCAGCTATTTCCGTTGGGCAGTGAGACGCAACCAAACGATTCATAACCAGAGCAACAACAAAACCCCCTTTTCTTTCCGACTTGGTTGCCGGAAATGCGAAGGGGGTTTTTTCGTTTTTAAAATTTCCTGACTCGATGCCGCCAAGCAGATCGAATCAGCCACTACGAAAGATCCCGGAAATGATAAGCGGAACAGAGACACAAATCCAGCTTGGATTTGTCCATAAAACTGCCGAGACCACTAAAGACGCCTGTCGATCGGCTTCTTCAAAAAGCAGCAGTCGAATGATCGCAGTTGAGAACCACCTTCTTATGGCCGGCGCTACGGGCCTCACGCGGCACGAATTGGCAGCGAAGATGAACATTCCGCTTTCGTCGGTTTGCAGTCTCGTCAACAAAATGCTTTTCTCAAAGACAATCGCCGAATCAGGCGAAACTCGCCCCAGTCCATACGGTCGTGCCGCAAACGTCGTTCGTCTTGCCAGATTCGCTAAAACCCAAAGGGGGGCGTAGCGATGGCTGACCTTTTCCAAGCCGGCAGCATGCGACGTGGTGAGCGCCGAAACATGATTGCATTGGCGCTCCAAAAGGTGCAATGCGACTTGTACTTGAAGGTGTTAGTGATGCTCGTGTTCGAGGCAACTTCAGGAGGCTCCGGGACGATGCAACGCTCTTACCGGGAATTTGGCAGTCGTCCGTTGGGCTTGTGTTGCGGCAAGACAAAAACCAGAGGGACTGTCAAAGCGGCGAAGAAGTTTGGCCTGTTGTCTGTTGAACCGATGTACCTGGACAACGGTGGGCAACTCTCCAATCGCTACTCGATCAACTGGACTGGCGTTAAGTCAGTCATCGACAACCCCGCAGACCACGAAGGCCAAACGATTACTAAGGCCGATCGAAAGCGGGGCAAGTGATGTCAGACCAACACACAATGAGGGGGCAGTGGGCAGAATCTGAGGCACTGCATCAAATCTATCTCGAGAGATTCGCCGCACTTGAATCAGCCCTCACTGCATTAGGGTACGCTCCACACGTTTCAGTCTGGCGAGTCGCTACGCTCATCCATCGCATCGCCGGCAGAACCGGTGGGAGACTGGATTGGTCGATAAAGAAAATCGGCTCTGACAGAGACGTTCAGCGATGCTACCGGTCCACTGCCGATGCACTAACAAAGCTGATCGCGGATGGGATAGTTACCGTCGCCGGTAAGTATCGTCAGGCAGGACGTGGGGGAAATCCGATCGCCATCCACCAACTAGACTGGGTGGTGATTTTCAAGCTCGCTGAATCGGCAATCGAACCAGCAATCGAACCAGCAATCGAACCGGCAATCGAACCGGCAATCGAACCGGCAGTTCTGAATTCCCATTATAGATCCCCTTTCCCCCAATCCCCTTCTCCCCAACCCCCTCCCCCAGATCAGGAGGAGGCGGTGGAAATTTTGAATTCAGTTGGGTTGTCGTCCACCAAGTGCCGACGGCTGGTAGCCGATCACGGCATCAGCAGTGACCACGCCGCCGACCTCGTGGCGACCTATCATCGACACCAGGACAAGCTAAACGGTCCGGGAGCCATCGCGCATCGAATTACGGACGGCACATGGCCCGACGATCGAATCGAAGACGCAACCGCTGAACAGATCATGCTGCGTGACGAATTGAGCCAACTGACCGCAAAAGCGAAAAAGGATGAGCGGTTGCGAGATGACCCCGCTTTGCAGCGAGAGAGAGTAGACGCCGTAATGCGGCAAAATCACGGCCTTGACTGGCGACTACGAATGAACGGCGAGGTACCCGCACGATGAACAAACCACAACTTCGCCGACTTGCCTACCGCCCGGCCGATGCGGCCTCAGTGTGCGGGGTTTCCGATCGCACGTTTGCCGACTGGCTTAAATCAGAAAACCCGCCGCCGCACTTTAAACGCGGTGGGGTGATACTGATTCCCCGCCGGGAGCTAGAACGCTGGCTGGCCAAACAGGTCAATGAATTTGGCGTTTCGACCCCGGCAACCTGAACCTACAATTTCCACGCGGCTAGGGCATGCAACCCGAAAACCGACTTCCGTATCGGCTGCCGCCTATTTCTCACACGGACAACATTTCAACGGAGAATGTTTCATGGCTTCACTGGTCAAACTTGGCAGCGGCAAACAACCACCCCGCGCGATTGAATTCAAAGGCCTGGACGGCAAACGCTGCCGTCTCCGAATCGGCAAAATCCTGCTGGCTGATGCCAGGGCGTACAAGCGGCACGTCGAACATCTGTTAAACGCCAAACGGCTTGGCCAACGTCCCCCGGATGAAACCATCGGCTGGCTGGGTAACGTGGAAGACGCCACCCGGAACAAGCTGGCAAAGTTCAATCTCTGCAAACCGGTATCCGCATCGCCTACGTTCGATGCAATGATTGCCGACTTCCTGAAGCGTAAACGGTTGGAAGTGAAGCCGTCATCCATCAAACGAATTGAGGACACCGTCCGGCTGTTAAAGCTTTACATGAATACCGCGGTGCGGGTGCGGAAGATCACGACCGCCACGGCCCGGGACTGGCGTGGGGAACTGCTGAAGGCGAAACTTTCAGAAGCGTCTATTCGGACCGCCACACGCAACGTCAAAACGATTTTCAACGATGCCATCGAACGCGGCATCATCCGGAAGAACCCGTTTAAGCCTCTGCCGTCGGCATCGGTTGCTGCCAAAAAGTCCCGGTACATCACGCCAGCAGAGACAACGCGGCTGATCGACGCTTGCCCGGACTGGCGTTGGCGGTTGTTTATCGGCCTGATTCGCTACGCTGGCCTGCGATGCCCTTCGGAATCTCACGCTGTTCAGTGGTCTGATGTTGATTGGGAACGCCGCACGTTGACGGTGAGGGCTCCCAAAACTGACACCACGCGAATCGTCCCAATCCGTCCGGAGTTGATGGCGTTACTGAATGACGGCTACAGCATGGCCAGCGAGAACGGCACGTCGATGATTGAACTGCCGACCAACAACCGGCATCGCCAGACGCGTTCCATCGTCGCGAAGGCTGGCGTTGAGCCATGGAATGAATTGTTCCAGCACCTGCGGCGATGCTGCCGCACGCAGCTGCTGAATGAAAGGCATCCGGGTCACGTGGTTTCACGATGGATGGGCCACGGGGAAAAGGTCGGGGATGATCACTACACGATGATGACAGACGACATGCTGAACGCGGTGTCCCACCCCGTGGAGAATCCTCTCCGCACAACCGTGCCTGCGGCTGAATTGAAAAGCGGGGCAAAAAGCGGGGCAGAAAGGGGCAGAAACGGGGTGAAATGCTCTGCAAATAGAAATCTGCCGTTTGAGGACGGCGACGAAAAAAGCCACGTTTCACCCGATGAAACACGGGAAAACGTGGCTGATTATGAAGTGGTCGGGGGCGGGCTCGAACCGCCGACACATGGATTTTCAGTCCATTGCTCTACCAACTGAGCTACCCGACCTCAAAAAGATCCTGTCCGAATTTTACCTTTGGAGGTAATCGACAGATCTGGTTCTTTGATCAAGGCAAAATGGTAACGGAACGAGGTTTTGGTTGTCAATCGAACCTGGGCCATTTTTCAAATTCGGTCTAAATATTTTTTAACCAGATATTTTTGTAACCGGCGCACTGAATGTACCAGTGCGATCGGTGCGTCGAGAATCGAGCCCGCAGCACTACCGATTTTTTCGCCGCAGTTTCAAAATGCCCTTTAGTCCCGAGTACATTTTGCCCTCCCGATTGTCGACTTCCGCCCGGATCTCGTAGAGGCCGCTGGCTGGATCGATTTCCGGGTTAATGAACGTGATTCTGACAGCGACACGACTACGAGAATCGCCAGCCTCTCCCGCGCTGAAGTTGCTTCCGTAATCGACAACCAGAGCAGCCCTGTCAGAGATCGCATTTGGTAAGATTTCACGAGAATCAACCAATCCGGCAAATCGAAGCTTATCTGTACCCACAATCCTGGCAATCACCTGACCGCTGTTGACCCATTCACCTCTTGCGACGTTGATTTCGGTGATGACGCCTGCAATGGGCGCCGAAATCGTGCGATTGGCCAATTGGATTTCTGCAATCTCCAGCTGATCACACCTTAGTTGCTCATTCAGCCGGTTTGACATCCTCGTCTTCTCTGCCTGTTCCGCAGACAGTTGCGAACGCTTCAACTCCAGACGAAGACCTTCAATTTCCGTTTTAGACAGAGCTTTTTCGTATTGCCTGTTGGCGGCCAGCGACCTTTCCAACACCTGTTGATTGACCCTTGAGGATACGCGCGCGTATTGCAGATCGACATCATTTTCCGACTCAATCCGCGCGATCTCCAGCTCTTTTTCGGCAGCGCGAAGCCGGGCCTGCGGGAGATTCTGATCCAGTTTTACGATTGTTTGGCCGGCGTTGACCTCGTCTCCCAACATGACAACTGATTCGACAATACCGGGCTCTTTAGCCGACAGGCGAACCGCATCCTGTGTGTACAGGTTCCCGGGAACAATCACCAGCGCTGATCGTTCTTCCTGATCGGTCAACAAATCGAGTGCACCAATCGCGACATCGCTGGGTGACGATTGGACCTCCTGCGCTATCGCGAGTGATAGCTGCAAAGATGTGATAAATAACAGAACGACGACGTAGCGAAAAGGAGAAAAGTATGTCATAGAGCATCAAGACGCTGACGGAACCAAAATACCAGAATAATTCTGCGAAGGATTATCTTAGTTGGAGGGAAGAAAAGCAGAGCCCGGAAGTGCCTAACGGAGGGATTTACCGAGCAGAGAGATGCACCGAGCACGATTCCGAAACTGATTTTGGTCGGAGAAATGCCTCCATTAATCGTCAAAACCCATGCAACACCACCAACCAGGCATCCCGGAAGGCCCTTTGTCGGTCGTATCAATTATGCCGACAGTTTTAATTGCAGGGGCTCGCAGGAGTTCTCATCTGGCAATCCTGAAAGATGGAGGATCCGGTCAGTGCAGAATGTTGCCTCAACTAAATTACCGCGCCCGCGCCCCGGTGGTGCTTCTGTTCCATTGGCCGATAAACGGACTAAAACGCAGGTAGCAGCGAGTTAATCTTCCTGCCATCAGGTCTCGTGCTGTCCAATCACCGCACGCTGCACGCTATACAAACAGTTCGGTGACAGGTTCACCGTCGTCGGCCACGGTAAAAGGTCGCCCTGAAGGCGAGTCAACTTTCTTTTTGACATCGATACCCATCGCGGTGGCGATCGTTGCGTTGAAGTCGGGTACCGTCACCATATCTTCGACAACCTCACGCCCTTCTTCGTCAGTTGCGCCATACTTCAGGCCGCCCTTGATCCCGCCACCAGCCAGTAAGCAAGAGAAAGCCTGTGGGTAGTGATTTCGGCCCAGATTTCGATCGACCTGAATGGTTGGAGAACGTCCAAACTCTGTCGCCAACACGACCAGCGTACTGTCCAGCAGTCCGTTGCGTTCTAGGTCAGCAATCAACGCCGCCAGCGCCTGGTCCAACACCTGACCTTTCTCCTGAACCCGTTCAAAATTATCGCCATGAGTATCCCAACCACTGTCATCCACTTCGATAAATCGCACGCCTGATTCGACCATTCTTCTGGCCAGCAAGCAGGCCTGTCCGAACGGATTGCGACCGTAGGAATCTCGTAATTCGGATTGCTCCCTAGAAAGATCAAAGGTCTCCAAGTCCCTAGATTTCATCAGTTTGACCGCTTCGTCATACATTGATGCGTAAGCGCGTGATTGTTTGTTATTGTACTGGCTGGAAAACTGCCGGTTCATTGACTTGAGGCGATTGAGTCGCTTACGGAAGCGCACGTCGGTCACTCCGCGGGCCAGTTTGCTGTACTGTAGTCCCGCCTCGGGATTGCCGATGGGCAGCGCGGCGTAGCTGGATTCAAGAAATCCGCCACCAAGCCCGGCACTGTTTCCGCCAATCTTGACATTTGCCGGCAACGAATTGTTGTTTTTTCCCAAATGGTACGCACTCCATGCACCCAAGTCAGGATGCATGATTGTGCCGCGCATTGTGTAACCGGTGTGCATGAAATAACGGCCTTGTGCGTGAGCTCCCTGGTTGGAATAAAGAGAATTGATCACTGCCACATGGTTCATCTGTTTCGCCATATTGGGGAAGTACTGACTGATCTGCACGTCGTCTGCGGACGTTTTGATCGATTCAACAGGCCCCTGTGTTTCAGCCCCCGGTTTGGTATCAAATGTATCCAAGTGGCTCATCCCACCACTCATGAACAAATAAATCACCGATTTCGCTTTGCCACCGATTTTCGATGCTCCCGAACTGATGTTCGAATTCATCGCGGCAGTCGCCACACCGGAAAATGTCGGTACCACCGACAGGCCCAACAACGAAGACGCCATTTGCGACATGAACATTCGCCGTGACCGCGCGTCGGATGTCTGAAAAACATGTTTCATAAGAGGGACTCCGCTACTTGAGAAAAATAAATTCGTTTGAATTAGCCAATGTCCAGATCAGGTCACCGTAGGCCGCCCGGAAGTCTGTCCTGAAATCCCTGCGCCACTGCTGTTTTTCTTTACCCGCGGGTTCACGATTGAGCATTGTCAAAAAGATGGTGTTGATCGCGTCTAATTCATTTCCGCCACTTGATTTGACCTGGACCCCGGGCATCTTCAACAGATTGCTCATCAGCACGGTATTGGGATCTTTGACGATCTGATTTTCAATCATCCCGTTCATCATCGCCAACACTTGCGGAACTGCCGGGTCCCGATTGGAGTTTTCAATCTGGTCGCGATCCGACTGACCAAACTGGCGTAAAAAATGTCCTGCCGGGGCGGGCGACGGCAATTCGGAAGCCCGTTTGTAGCGCACCCCAACCTGGTTTGATTTCAGCGCCTGCATCATTTCGGCCCGCTTCAACAACAGTGATTTAACCCTGTCGGCGTCGCGCGAACGTTGAGCCTGCTTGATTTGGCGGTTGAGCGTCTTCATCGTGTCTCGCGCTTTGCGTGCCTGCTGTCGGTAAGGGTCCTCCTCCTTGTCCTGCATGGCATCGTCCTGTCGTTTGCCTTTCTTTTTTTCATTGGACTTCTGTTTGCCATTGAAGTTCCTTCTTGCATAAGCAATCAGATCCCCCAATGCCTCTTCTTCGTCGTTGGCAATCGCAGTGACTAATTCTTCTATTTCCTTTAATCGTGGATAAGGGCTGACGGAGGTGCGTCGATCCGTGTCGGGGACGGTCAACGTCAGCAGCGAGTCCCAGATCTGTTCGGCCGACATTCGCCGGACGATCGGGCCGTTAAACGCATGCGTTTCGGGCTCGGAGATGTCAGCGGCGGTCGCCACGGATTGATAGGTACGGCTATTGTAGATCGAACGCAAAAACTGTTTTCGATCAAACTTCAAATCAACAATCGCTTCGGTCAGAAAATCCATCAATGGCTGGTTGGATGCTTCGGTATTGTCTTCAATGACATCAACGGGCTCAATCAGTGCCAACCCAAATGCCTGCTTCCACAGCCGGTTGGCGATGGTCGTCGCAAAACGCTCATTTTCCGCTGATGCCAGCCACCGCGCGTAAGCAGTCCGGGAACCAATTTCGGTGGCACCTTGAATCAACCGGGGCTGCTTATTTTTCTTTTTCTTTTTCCGTGATCGAAAACGGGCCTGCTGCATCTTCGGTACCCGGGATTCGACCAGTGAATCTTTTTCGAACATCGTTTTGCCGACTACGATTTCGTTTTCCTCGCCGTCGTCTCCCATGAAGCCCTCCGGCAAACGGGCCAGCCCGGTACCGGTTCCGAACACACCCAACTGGCTCATTGACAGGAAACGTCGAATTCGTCCGAACTGCTCGGCCGATTCCTTTCGTAGTTGCTGAACTTGTTTTCTCTCTGCCGGTGTCAGTTGGCCAATCAGATTTCCTTGGCCATAGTTGATCCCGCCGGTAAACGCCACCATTTCGAAGTAGTCGCGCTGCGTCCATTTGTCGAACGGATGGTCGTGGCACTGGGCACACTCCAGCCGCGTTCCCAGAAAGATCCGGACCGTATTGGACATATTGTCCTCCGGCATATTCAGATCGCGCAGGTAATAGCCGACCGCATTACTTTCGTTGGCCATCATTCTTCCTTCAGCCGATAGCAGTTCGACCACAAACTGGTCGTAAGGCATATTTGACTGAAGCGAGTCTTTAATAAAATCGATGTACGGCTGTCCGATTACCTTGTTAATCCGACTCTGCACGCGCAGTACGTCCGCCCAATAATTAAACTGATGACTGACGAAACCGTACGAGTCCAACAGTTGATCGATTAGATCGGCGCGTTTGGTTTTTGATTTGGAATCGAAAAAATGATTGGTCTCTTCAAGCGTTGGAATCCGGCCAATCACATCAAGATAAATACGCCGCAGAAAGATCTCGTCGGTCACCATCGGGTTTCGCTTTAACCCGTCCTCTTTGAGCTTTGCGTTGACCAATTCGTCGATGCGAGTACTGATTTTGCGGATCACAGCGCGATCAATGGATCGTGAAGAAGCCACAGTGTGCTGGCCGCCCGTTGGCGTCTTGTCGGTAACAATCGCCAGCGCGAAGTGACTGGTTCCTGCCAGGATAGCAATGACAACGGTCGCTACCAGAAAGCGCATTGTGTTTTTTGTGCGTAACATGTCGCGAATCCAGAACAGATATTTGGAAGTGTAGTATTTTCACCACAGGATGGCATTTATCGCATTAACGCAAGACAGATGCTTCGCAAGTCAAGATTATTGACTGTTTTTCCGCCGAAAACAGAAGAGAAAATCAACCCGGTCGCGCTGCCTGCTTGCTAACCTGAGGGGTATCACCGGTCGATCTGTCCACCGAGGCCCGGAAGCCTGCCAGCCGTGGTGCACGGAGCGTGAAAGGTGGCCCCGGTTGAAACGTCGAAATTGCACTGGCGGGAGAAAACCCCGTGCACATAAAAAAAAGCCTGCTGATCAGAATAAATCAACAGGCCCTTGAGGATTTCCATTAAAGCGGATAGCACGAGATTCGAACTCGCAACCGGTAAACCGGCACTTCCTTTCCAAGGAAGCCGCTAACCATTCGCTTACTATCCGTAACCAAATCCAAGTTTCACAATTAGGAATAATAACGCTCTCCAGGCATTTTTCCCACCGCAGTTTTTCCGTTTCGGCGATTTTTTTTTGAGGTGATTGCCCGCGTTCCCACTG
Source organism: uncultured Pirellulaceae bacterium (assembly GCA_937967505.1). GTDB lineage: Bacteria > Planctomycetota > Planctomycetia > Pirellulales > Pirellulaceae > Mariniblastus. The sequence goes on from CALCJM010000106.1 coordinate 19,813, forward strand.
ATGACAGGCTCCCCTGTCGCAAGGTTCGAAGGCACCCTGTGGCCCCGCCACTACGCGGGCCGTTGGCTGCTCCGGACGGTTCATGGTGTGGCCCGGGAGGTCATTGCTTGCGCCTCTGTAGTGGCCGTAAGACCTCCAGTGCGAAAAACGAAGCCGCTGAACTGCTTGGCAGTCCAGCGGCTTCGATGAACGAACCGTTTCGGTGATACTCAGGGAGCGACTCTTCTGGGGCGAGCCATGTGCTTCAACCTGAATTTGCTGTCGTGGGTAGCGCGGCTACCGGGACAGGCTATCGTCGAGTCACATCGCGGCCTGCGATGCGCATCTGACCCCAAAACGGTTCCCTGTCTCGCAGGATGTAGAACATAAAGTCCTTCTGGTTTTTGACGATCTCTTCGCCCAAGACAAACGCTAGGTTCTCGATGGTCTCCGTCTTCCAGCCGTGCATCGCCACGATAATGTCGCCTTCGAGAATTCCCTCTTCGTCGGCCGGGCTGTTCTGACGAACCTCCGTGACCCGCAATCCGCGTGAGTAGTTGTCGTGCATTCCTGACATTTCGGCGGCAGACACGTTGGTGACTTTGATTCCCAGTTCGCCCCAGCCCACGGTGCTGATATTGGCGGAGCTGCGTTTGAGCGTCATTGCGATGTTCAGGGCTCGTCCTGCACGGTCAATTTTGAAAGCGACTGGAGCGCGAGCGGATTTTCCGATCAGGGCGGACTGAAAATGAAGCGCGTGAGTGGCTGGTTTGTTGTTGATCGCCGAAATTCGGTCGCCTCGCCGTAGGCCGGCTTTGGCCGCCGGACTCCCCGGGATCACGTCTTTGACTTTCAGTGATGGCTGGTCGTCCTCAAATACGGTTTCGGCAATCAGCCCGTGCACCACATCGCCGGTGGTTAGTTTTTCCATTAGTCGGGCTGCCACGTCCATGGCGTCGTTGACCGGAATCGCAAACGCAATCCCCTGAGCGCCGATGCGGACGGCGACGTTGATGCCAATCATTTCGCCGAAAGTATTCAACAGCGGCCCGCCGGAGTTACCGGGGTTGATCGCGGCATCGGTCTGGATCAGATTGCGGTAAATCTGTTCATCATTTACCTGCACCGTACGCCCCAGTTGGCTGATAATGCCGACGGTTACGGTATGCTCGTACCCATAGGCATTGCCTACCGCAGTGACGGTTTCGGCCAGCATCAGGTCCGATGACGTACCCAGTTTCATGGTGGGCAGCGGGTGAGTTGTTTCTATTTTCAGAATGGCCAAATCCGTTTCGGGATCATGGGCCAGCAGGCGGGCGGTTGTTTGTTCGCGATCACCGGTGGTGACTTCGATGTTTTCGACACCCTGAACCACGTGATAGTTCGTCAAAACGTAGCCGCGCGAATCGATCACCACACCGGTGCCCATTCCGTTGACCTGTTTTGTCTTGGTGGCCGAATCCCCATCTGGCACCGTCTTTTTGCCTCGCAAATTGACGACTGACAGACGACACTGTTTGACCGCTTTGACCAGTGGGGTCATGCGAGCATCCTGAATCTTACGAGATTCAGTCTGCGCGTTTGCAGAAGAGGTCAAAGCAGAATGGGTCGTGGTGGAACCAATCAACATCACCAGCAGCAGCGTGGAGATGCATTTTGAAATTCGAAAGTGCATTGATAAGGTCTTACGGCTGATTGGACCAACTCATCTGCTCCCGACGCGGTTCAGGAGGAGGTTTTGTTGTAAATCGTATAGCCCCTTCAATCGGACCCAACCTCTTGCCCCGTGAGAATGTGAGGCGTTGCCCGAAAACTCGCTCCAAATTAATGCTGCCACACCAGAAAAAGGCTCTGGAAATTGTGACTTTCCTTAAAGTCCCCCGTTTGAATGCGGATCGACCGCACCAGCCGCTGTGAAGCCGGAGAGATCACGGTCGTCCACCGGTGCTGGTAGACCGCCATTGGTAAGCCAGTTATCAAATGCCGGGTTGGCGAGCGGTCGTATCCGCCGGAATTCCATCCCAATAAGTGGTTCATGGTTTTTCGGTAAAATTTTCGCCCCCCAACGATGACAAACCGTTTGTCCGTGGGGCCGTTAGCCGGGGGAAGTCCCATGGAAGTCAACGAAGTGACCAAACGATTAAACCGACTAAACCGTTGCAGCATCGGGGCCGCGATTGATGTTGGGAGCGGCGGCGTGACCTTCCGGGTCATCGGGGATTAGCTCGGTGCCGACAAACCACAGCGCCAGTGCGTAGATGTCATAGAACACCGGCACCAGCACCAGAATTAATAACGTTCCAAATAACAGCCCAAAGATCAGGCTGATCGCCATCGGGATGAGTACTTGGGCCTGCAAACTGGTTTCCAGCAACATTGGAAATAGCCCCGCGATCGTCGTCATTGACGTTAATAAAATCGGACGAAATCGTCTTTTTCCCGCGGACATCAACGCCTCGAACAGCGGCGTACCGCCTCGTACCCGGGCGTTAATGAAATCAACCAGCACAATGGAATCGTTGACGACAACTCCCGTCAGCGCGATCATGCCGAACAGACTGAACAGGGTGACTTCCATTCCGAAAATCGCATGCCCAAGAAAAGCACCGGCCCACGCAAATGGAATAATCGCCATGATGATCAGTGGCTGGATGTAAGACCGAAATTCCAGCGTGAGCAACACGTACATGCACAATAACGCCACACCAAAGCCTGTCAGGATGCTGGTGATACTTTCCTGAGTCTGTTGTTGTTCGCCCTCCCAATTAAACGACAGGTTCGCGCCGTAGCTGCTTTTATAACGTTCCAGCAGCTCCGGTACAAATGATGCCCGCATCTCCGCGATGATCTTTGCCGCATTGGCTTTGGTTTTATCGACGTCGGCGACAACCGTGACGCTACGACGCTGGTTCAGCCGGTTGATTTCCGCCACCTTTTGCTTGAAGGTGATTTCGGCCACCTCCACCAATGGTCGTTCTACGCCCTGACTATCGCGGATTCGCAAATCATTCAGCCCATCCATCGAGACCCGCGCGTCGCGCGGATAACGCACCATCAGTTTCACCTCGTGACGCCCGCGCTGCAACCGCATCACTTCGTCACCAAAATATGCCGCCCGAATGGTCTCGGCCACCGCAGCCTCATCCAGCCCGGACGCCTGTCCTTCTTCGGTCAACCGCAGGTTCAATTCCCACTTGCCCATGCGGGCATCGTCCTCAATATCGATCACCCCGACTTGCGTCGCCAAATAGGCCTTACTTTCCTCGATCGCCTGTTCAATATATTCAACGCTTTTGTCATCGGACAAAATCTTGAACTCGATGGCCGACCCACCTGGCCCCATCGACTGCGCGTCGAATTTTAGCGCTTCGGTCCCCGAAATCTTTTTCACTTTATCCCGCCAACGCGCGATCATCTGGCGGACGGTAATGTCACGATCGCCCGGCTGCGTCAGCAACACGGACACCGTTGCCACGTGGCTGCCGTTGGTAACGCCGGTCGGCCCGCGCAGAGGATCGCCGCTTTCGCCGACTTTTTCGTACAGATTGTCCACCACCGATGGGTGACCGTCAGGAAAATTGGGCGTTGCGGTTTTCTGGATTTCCCGATCCAGTTCTAGGAATGCATCCCGCAAATCTGCCGCCGCATCCTGCGCAAAATCGCCGGCGGTTCCATTGGGGAACGCCAAGGTTGCACTGATTTTGCGGCCGTCAAGCTTCGGGAAGAATCCGATCTGTAGGAACCCGGCGGCGCCCAATCCGATCATCATGGCGATGCCACCAAGCATACTGCAAACAACGACCGGTTTATTGTTCAGACAATAGTAAAGCAGCGGCGAATACAGACGGTCAATCACCCATGCCAACCCGGCCGAGGCGCGCTGATTCACCCACGCCAGCACTACCACGACGGGTTTGAAAATGTAAAACACCAGTCCAATGATCTTGGTGAACAGGTTGTCGTCGTGAGCCAGGTGTGCCGGTAGCACAAAAGTGCTTTCCAACAGAGAAATCACCAGCATCGCAATCACTGCCAGCGGCATGATGGAGATAAACTTTCCCATCACCCCCACCACATAGAACAACGGCATAAATGCGATGATGGTCGTTGTCACCGATGCCGCCACACTGGGCAGGACCTCGACGGTCCCCTCAATCGCCGCCTGTAGGTACGGCATGCCTGCCTGGCGTTTGATATAGATATTCTCACCGACGACGATCGCGTCATCGACGACGATCCCCAACGCCATCAGGAAGGCAAACATTGACAGCATATTGAGTGTCTGGTCAAAGGCCAGCAATACGAACCCCGCCCCCAGAATCGAAATCGGGATCCCCATCGCCACCCAAAATGCCAACCTCAATTCAAGAAAAATGGCCAACACAATAAATACTAGGATCAGTCCCTGGATGCCGTTTCGGCTAAGCAGGTCGATGCGGTCTTTGACGTCGACGGACACGTCGCCCCACACCTTGAGTTCGTATCCGTGGGGCACCTTTCGTTCGGCCACGTAGCCTTTGACGGCTTCCACGACGGTGAACAAATCTTCTTCATTGGTTTTGGAGATTTCAATCACCAGGCCCTCGCGCCCGTTGATCAGGTTCACCGCAGTCGTTTCCTCAAAACCGTCGATAACCTCGGCCATTTCGCCAACGGTAACCACGTCTCCGCTAGGCCGTGTGATGACAGGTAACTGCGCGATGCCTGCGCCAATCTCACGCTTGTTGTCGCCTCGCAGCAGCAGTTCCTGATTGGCGGTTTCCATCTTGCCACCGGGGACGTTGATGTTTTGTTGGCGCACCGCCTGGCTGAACTGCCGGAGGCTGATGTCGAATTCGCGCAGTTTGTCTTCGGAGACCTCGATCGCAATCTCATAGGGCCGTGAACCGGCGATTTCTGCCGACGTGATGGCCAGACCTTTGGGTTGAAACAGCGGCGCGAAGAAATGCCGCACGGGATTGGTGGGCGGTCGCGCCCGCAGGTTCAGAATATCCTGCCGTACGTCTTCGGCCAATTGCCGCAACTGGCGTTCGCGTTCGAGTGCCTCAGGCCCGTCACGCGGGGCCGCATCAGACAGTTCCGGCCCGATCACACCAACCGAGATCGCCGGTTGGCGAAATACGATCTGTTTGACCTCCGGGTCTTCGGCGCGCGGGGGAAGAAAAGCCTGAATTTGCTGGATCTGGGAACGAACCTCATTCAGCACTTTCTGCACGTCTTTCACGTTGCTGTTCAGTTCCAGGACCACAAACCCGAAACCTTCTTTGGCGACGGACGTCATTTTTTTGACGCCCTCCACATTAAAGACGGCCGACTCAATCTTCTGACAGATCCCGTCCTCCACCTCTTCGGGGGTTGACCCCGGGAACGGAACCGAAACCAACACCACTTCCAAGGCAAAGGCCGGAAACACCTCGCGCCGCATGATCACCATGCTGATGGTACCAACGATCAACGACGCAATCAGAATCGTGTTCATCGCGGGCGAATTCTTGATGGCCCACTTAACGATAGAACGCATGAGTTATCTCGCTTGTGAGTCTTGGTTCGTGGCAGTCGCCGGCAACGTGGCTGAGGATTGTTTACCCTGCCCGGAGGCGGCAACCGAGTCTCCGGAAACAATCACTTCCGCGTTTTCGGTGGGTTGTGAAAGCGGTGACACAACAACCTGTTCACCTGGGTTGATGCTGCCGTCGATGGCGCGACAAATAATCAACCCTTTCCTTTTTCCTTCCACCATTTTTTCAGTGCGATCGACCACTTCCAGACGCGCTTTTTGCAGTTTGCTATCGACCACTTTCCAGACATAATTTCCCGGTTGCAGTGCCAGTTCGTCCAGGAACAACAATTCCTGCCCCGGGTTACTGTTGGAGGTTTGCACTTCGATGCGACATTTGACGTACATATTGCGCACCAACGCGCGTGGGCCAGCATCAGTATCGACGATTGGGGTGGGGACAATAATCCGACAGGGGATCGTCTTGGTCATCTCATCACGTCCGATCCCGTCAAATCGCTCCAACGTGCCGCTCCATTGCACGTCCCTGTCTTCCGATTCGTAAATCACAACGTCTGTCTTGGGTAATTGGTATGCAAGTCTGCGGGGGTCGAGTGCTTGTTTTGCGTCTGTGTCGATCGATTCGCCCTGCGGTGATCTGTCGATCAACCGACTGGCCGAATTTTTCCGGACCCAATTTAATTCGGACGTGGTCAGATTGCAGCGCACCTCTGCGATGCTGGTGTCCTCGAACAGAGCAATTTGGTCCCCGATCCGTACGTAGTCGTTCTCCTGCACGGATTCTTTGACGATGACTCCATCAACGGGGGCCACGATGGTGACGCGTCCCAGTTCCAACCGGGACCGTTTCAATTTGTTTTCAGACATCTGCATGGCCGAATTAAGACGCGTGGAAGATGCCTTGAGCAATTCCAGTGCGTTTCGCCGCCCGGTCAAATTGGTGCGGGCGTTGTTGAGCGCCTGTTGCGCTTGATCGACCTCGCTGCGGGACAGTGCACTGGCGAGTCGTTTGGTGCGTTGGAAGTCACGTTGCTGGATCTGAAAATTTTGCTCAGCCAGTTCGACGTTTCGTTTCTCACCTTCGATCTGTTTGGCGTTTTCCTGAATTCGTTTTTTCGCTTGCTCCAGATCTGCCTCGAGCACATTCAAATCCGCCTGGTAGTCTTGGGAGTCGATTTCGGCCAGCTTTGTTCCGGCCAGCACAAAACTCCCGGCTTGAAATTCAGGGTATTTCGTAATCACCTTGCCGCCGACCTCGGACGAAATTCTGATTTCCCGGTGGGGAGTGACAGTGCCGGGAACGACCAGATCAAGCGTACCAAACCAAGTGCTGACCGGTGCGACATCGACTTGGGTAATCAGCGCATCAGAATCCTGAGTGGCGGGTTTTTCTGCCAGTCGGGCCAACAGCATGGCGGCGACCACGGAGACAACGATGATCACGGCGGAAACCGAATACTTGATGACCTCGATTTGAGCGTTTGTCGGCTTCCGGGTGGCGTACTTCTCGGTCATAAATAACTGGCAACGCTTGAAACTTTTTTAACAGGTCACGGCAGGCCGGCGGATGTCGCAGCATCTTCAACCTCAATCCGCCAGCCGGTTACCATCATACCGACCGGACCCTCGATCAAACAGCAGCAGAGTTGAGTTGTGTGACATTTTCCCTCTGAAGCCGGCGGCCTGTACCTTCAATACCGGTCAGCGAAAATTCATAAATCTGGCCTGCCAGCGTATTTACCGAAAAATCGGCTTGGTAGGACGCTTCACCGATCACCATTCGGTTGAGCGCATCGGCAAATCGATAGTAAACACACTGGGCCACGATACTCAGGCCGGTTTGCCGAACAATTGCTTCCGACGCCTGTGGCGGTAACAGTTGAGCAACGGTGGTGAAGATTGCATCAAGAAACGGCTCTATATATCCATCGATCAATGGCCTAGCCGCCGGCGAGGGGTCGAGAATTTCGGCCATTAATATTTTCACCGGCCATGGTTCACCGTGATTGGCCACCAGCCGGTTGAGCAATAATAGAATCATCGCCCGCAACCGGTGCTCGGGCATTTCAAAGCTGGAAAAATCCGGCGTTGGAAACTGCCGGGCTCCAATCTCGCGCGCCAGCAGCAACGTTTCCACATACAGGTTTTTCTTGTCGCCAAAATAGTAGTTGATGCTGGCAATATTCACGCCAGCCATATCGCAGATTTCCCGTACCGTGGCACGGCGAAACCCCTTCTCCGCAAAAATTGCTCCCGCAGCATGCAGGATGCGGTCGCGCGCACAGTCTTCTTTGTCCATCGTATGACACGGGTGTCGTGAGGCGTTGTTCTTTGAGTCCATTGTATTCAAAGCCTACGTAAAAATATCGGGAAAGAATAACTCGGGGTGCAGCGTACGCCGGGGCAGCAGTTTCCAAATCTACCACCAACAGAAATCAGACTAACCGCACCTCGCACAACCTCTTTTTTAGTTCATTGCACCGGCCGATGCACGTCAACAGTGCTTAAAATGTGGGTTGCAGCTAAATTTCTTTTCTGAGAATTATCCGGAAATCACACCGAACGCGACAAGATCTGCTTGACGGGCCGCCACGCCGCAACTTTGTTTCCCGAAAACCAATGGCACTTTAGAAATGCCACCTGCGGTGAATGCGGCACTTTCCCAATGCGACAGAGTATCAGCCGCAAGGAAATTCGAACTCGAATCGCGCGTCTTCGGTTTGCCCAACGCACGTGATGCTACCGCCCAAGGCATCGGCCATGCGCTGGCACAAGGCCAGCCATGAGCCACAAAATTTCTGGAAGAACCGGTGATTGGCGGCAACCGATGATACGCGGTTTCGTGCTTCCATTCTGTAACGAGTTGGTAACACCGGGGAGGCCGACAGGGAGACTGGAACGCCGCTCGGAGAAAGGAGTAGGAATGTAAGGAATAGAAGGTTTGTGTTGTCAACGAAGGAACGCGACCGCAGGCAAGCCGGGATTCCTGCCGCAACCAGGTTTCGCGGATCGGTCGGTCCAATTATCCTTTCTGGTTGAACAACACGGCGGGTGTGATTTCGTTTCAACGCAAATTCGTCGGACGTAGATGCCCAATCCGATGTTGCTGCGCCGGTTTTTTAAGCATTTACACAGGCTTCTTGTCTCTGCAATCATTCACCCACCGAAAACTTTCAACATGAGTATTCGTAAAGCAGTCATCACCGCTGCCGCCCCTGACCAAAAATCACTGCCGCTTCAGAGCCTTGTTGACCGGAACGGGCGCGATACAACTGCCCTACAGTTGATTATCGAGGAGGCTGTTTCTGCCGGTGCCGAAGAGATCTGTATCGTGATCTGCCCGGGCACCGAAGAGAACTTCGTCAAGGCGTCTGGAGAATTGGCCGGCCGATTGACCTTCATCGAACAGGATTCGCCGCGCGGGTATGGTGACGCCATCCTGCGGGCGCGTGATTTTGTCGGCGACGAATCATTTCTGCACCTGGTCAGCGATCATGTCTATATCAGCGAAAGTGAAAAAAGCTGCGCCCGACAGATCGTCGAACTGGCGAAACGGGAGAATTGTGCCGTGTCGGCCGTACAAGCCCAACGGGAGAACATGCTGCCCTACTTCGGCACCGTCAAGGGGCTGCGCGAGGCGAACTCGACTGACCTTTATCGCATCAGCAAGATCATCGAAAAACCCACACCCACCCTGGCGGAACAGGAGCTGGTCGTCGCCGGGTTGAGAGCCAGCCATTATCTTTGCCTGTCCGGTATGCACGTGCTGACTCCGTTGGTGATGGAACTGCTAGAGGAACATGTCGCCCGGGCACCAGCAGGAACAAACATCCAGCTCTCGCCGGCCCTGAGTGAGCTGGCGAACCGTCAGCAGTACCTGGCGCTCGAGATTGCCGGCGTGCGATACAACGTGGGCGTGAAGTACGGACTGTTGAAAAGCCAACTGGCACTCGCGCTATCGGGAAAAGATCGCGACAATATTCTCTCTCAATTGTTGGAGCTGGTCGCGCTGCATCCGATCTCCGGAACCACCAGCCCGGAGGGGGACAAGTAATGACCGTTGCACCCATCAATTCGCAGACCGACGTGACATCCAACGCGCTGGTTGGCATCATTCTTTCCGAAGACGACGCGGTTCGCAATCAGGCACTTGATACGGTTTGTGAGACCTGCTCATTGGAACAGCTACAGACTCACGTTGAGGCGTTAGAGAGTTTCTGGCGGAGCACCGAAAACCTGTATCAGCGCGTCCGCGCGTTGTTTTTTCTTTCGGCCATTCATCGCTATCATTTGCCCCGGTATTTTTCGGCCAACGACAAAGGTCTGATTCCGTTTGGGCCCTACCAACATCTGTTGGAACGTCGATTTGTCGAAGCCATCAACGGGTTTCTGGCGGTTGAGCAGAAGCAAGGGGCCAGCGCAGGCATGTCCAGCGCCCTGTCGAAGGCCTATCACGAACTCGCCTTCCAAACGTTGGCCGACCAGGTCCGCAAGAGCGTACGCACGGTCAAGGGAAACCAATGGATGTTCCGCACCGGACATCCGGCCGACCAACCGCTGCGTTTTCGCAGCGCTCTGCTGACACGCACCGGCGATACGCCGCTGTTTCCTGTCCTCAAAGAAACCACCGCGGTTCGAATGGATTTTACGCACAGCGCGTGGAGCGATATTTTCTTTCTGGGAATGGATTTTCCTGCCGGCGCGAAAGTGATCAACGCCTCGGTAAATTTGGGAGTGCTGGATCGGGACGCGTCGCCTCGGCCTCCCATTGAGTGCTATCTGCGGGTCATCGACCAGCCGATCCTGCGGCTGGCAAGTATCGATCTGAAAGCGTCCGCTGAAATCGATACAATCGCGGAAGTCTTTGATTTTGGTCGCGATTATCTGGGGTTGATCAAAGCGGCCGTGATCGCCGCCGGGATCGTGCCGCCCGGCATGGAAGGCTGTGGTCAGACCATCGAATCGTTACTGGAGCGACTGATCGGGCCCGGCTTGGGATTGGAGATTGTTTCCAAGGTCAACGACATTCCCAAAGGTTCACGACTGGCAGTATCGACCAATTTGCTGGGCAGTTTAATTTCGATTTGCATGCGCGCCACGGGGCAGGTTTCCGCGTTGGACGGAGCGCTGAACGAAGTCGATCGGCGGGTGATCGCAGCCCGCGCGATTCTGGGCGAGTGGATCGGCGGATCCGGCGGTGGCTGGCAGGACTCGGGAGGCGTCTGGCCAGGCATTAAGCTGATTCAGGGGGCGCGGGCGGAAGCAGGGGACCCTGAATTTGGGATCAGCCGTGGACGGATCCTGCCAAAGCACACAATATTTACCAATGAACAGATCACGCCCCAAACGCGACAGAAGCTACAGGATTCGCTGGTGCTGGTCCACGGCGGTATGGCCCAAAATGTAGGGCCGATTCTCGAAATGGTGACCGAGAAATTCCTGCTGCGCGCCCCGGTGGAATGGGAAGCACGCCAGGAAGCAATCGCGATCTTGGATGAAATTGTGGCTGCCTTGGAATCTGGCGATATCAAAGCCGTCGGTGCGGCAACCCATCGTAATTTCTTTGGCCCACTGCAGAAGATTATCCCCTGGTGCACCAACCTGTTTACCAACGAACTGGTTTCGCGCTGCCAGGAAAAATACCGGGACAAATTCTGGGGATTCTGGATGTTGGGCGGGATGGCCGGCGGAGGCATGGGGTTTATTTTTGCGCCGGAAGTCAAACCCGAAGCGCAGAAGTGGTTGCAGCAGGTGATGGTAGAAACCAAACAGCAAATGCAATCGCGGCTCCCGTTTGCCATGGACCCGGTAGTCTATGAATTTGAAATCAACGACCGAGGGACATGGGGAACATTTGATCCCGCACATCCCAACCGCATGCCGGACGAATACTACGCGATGATGGTGCCCGGCTGGTTGAAGTTGCCGTCCCATGAACTGCCCCACACAGCGCGATACGAAATGGAGCAGCTGGGCAGCGCTTATCGTGATTGCAACAATGCAGCCGAGGCAAAATCGTTTCAAAAACTGGTTGAGGGGATTCTGCCGGGACGTAAATCAACCCGAACCAAGACGGAATCGCTGGACGAACTGTTGAAACGCCTTGGCTTTGACCACGAGCAGCATGAATCGATTCAGGCGGACCTGAAATCCGGGCGATTTGGACTGCCTCAAAATCGCTTGCCCGCCAATACGTCGATTAAAGATGCTCAAGAAGAAGACTTTGTTGATACGCGTGACGCAATCGATACACAGTTCTCCGAAATTGGCGCTCGGGCCATTGCCGCCGGTGAGGTCGCGGTGGTCACCTTGGCCGCTGGCGTGGGCAGTCGTTGGACCGAAGGAGCCGGCGTCGTCAAAGGACTGCACCCGTTCACCCAGTTTGATGCCAAACACCGTAGTTTTCTGGAGGTGCATCTGGCAAAAAGCCGCAAGGCCTCACAGGGGCGACCGATCACGCACGTGTTCACGACAGGCTATATGACTCATCAACCGATCGAGGAACATCTGAACCTGCACCAGAATTACGGCTATGGGGGGAGCGTCATTCTTTCTCCGGGACGGTATGTCGGATTGCGAACGGTCCCGATGGTGCGCGACCTTCGTTTCTTCTGGGAAGAGACAACCCAACAAGTTCTTGACGAACAACAGCAGAAGATGCGGGAGAGCGTACGCGGATCACTAATTCGATGGGCACAGACCTGCGGAGAGGGCAGTGACTACCGGGACAATATGCCAATGCAGTGCTTGCACCCGGTGGGGCACTGGTACGAGATTCCCAATATGCTTCGCAACGGCACGCTCAACAGGATGCTGACGGATCAACCGGAACTGAAGTATCTGTTGTTGCACAACGTCGATACGCTCGGTGCCAGCGTGAAACCGGACTTGCTGGGGTTGCACATCGCCAGCGGTAAATGCCTGTCGTTTGAGGTGATTGCTCGTCGACTGGAGGATCGGGGCGGTGGACTGGCCCGAGTCAACGGACAGCCACGACTGGTTGAAGGTCTAGCGATGCCCTTTGAAGAGGATGAATTCAACCTGTCCTACTACAACTCGATGACCACGTGGATTGACATCGATCAGATGCTGGGTGTATTTGGACTCCAACGTGAGGAACTGGGCGACGTGGACAAAGTTGATGAAGGCGTGCGGAACCTTGGTTTGCGGATGCCGACCTACATCACCATCAAAGATGTAAAAAAGCGTTGGGGCAACGGGCAAGAGGACGTTTTCCCGGTTTCGCAGTTTGAGAAATTGTGGAGTGACATGAGCGCATTGTCGGAAGTCACGACGAACTTTTTTGTGGTGCCACTCATGCGCGGCCAACAGCTCAAGGAGCAGGCCCAGTTGGACGGTTGGTTGCGAGATGGATCGTCCGCCTTTGTGGAAGGGCTTTGTCAGTGGGATTAGTCATATCAAAATTGGCAATGAAGCATTGTCACCGGTCAAGGAGGCGCATGCCAGCCTGTTTCGTCGGCAGAGCGCAGTTTCGCGGAATCGCCGACTCTTTCCAGGTCATTTTCAAGGCCCCTGTCATGGTCCTTGTTGCGATCGACTGGTAAGAGGGCGGATCGTCAGGATGCAGATGGGTGCGGATAAAAGTGCGAAATTCGATGTGGAAGGCATGACCTCACAATCATCTCCGATCAGTTTCTCGTCAGCGTTTCAATCCACGCGCCCGCGAAGGGCACGACCAATTTTTTCAGCACACAGGAGATAAATGTGATCGAGTTTCAATCCACGCGCCCGCGAAGGGCGCGACAAAATTATGAATATTTACTGGAGTATCGAAGGCAGTTTCAATCCACGCGCCCGCGAAGGGCGCGACAAAAAGAAAAACTGCACGGTGACATGGTGCAGCTGTTTCAATCCACGCGCCCGCGAAGGGCGCGACGTGCGAAGCGGCGTGAAATCGCTTTGGCTCTGTCCCGTTTCAATCCACGCGCCCGCGAAGGGCGCGACGTGCGAAGCGGCGTGAAATCGCTTTGGCTCTGTCCCG
>CALCJM010000107.1 GCA_937967505.1 uncultured Pirellulaceae bacterium
AATCGGACAGCGCCAGCCCTTTATTGGAAACTACCAACTCGCTCTTGCGGATCTCGTTGCGGAACAGGTACTTTTGTCGGATCAAGCCCTCGATGGTTGCGGCGCGCGTGGCCGGCGTTCCCAGTCCACGTTCGCTCATCGCCTCCCGCAGTTCTTCATCATCGACGCGTTTCCCGGCGGTTTCCATGGCGGACAGCAACGTGGAATCCGTATATCGGGCCGGCGGACGGGTTTCTTTTTCAATCGTTTCGACTTCAGTAGCCGTCGCATTTTCTCCGTCGGTGGCCTGCACTAATTCATCCTTTTCTGCCGCCACGCCAACCTTGCGACCATAGACCTCCAGGTAACCGGGTACGACAAGCACCTTACCGTCGGTTTTAAATGCGTCATCGCCGATGCGTGTGATCCGCCGCGTAATTTCAAATTCGGCGCCGGGATAGAAAATGGCCAAAAATCGTTTTAGAACCAGCTGATAGATCTTGGCAGCACCGTCATCCAGCTTGGGGGGGAGTTTACCGGTCGGAATGATCGCGAAGTGATCGCTGACCTTTTTTGTATTGAATACGCGTTTAGTTGGTCCCACGCGATCGTTTTTGATCACCCACTGGGCACACGCTTTGAGTTCTGCCCCCAGCCCGTCGGAAGGCTTGCCTGCGGCCAGATTGGCAATGGTTTCTTTGACCGTATCGACATAGTCTTCCGGCAGGTATTTCGAATCGGTACGCGGGTAGGTCAGAATTTTATAGCGGTCGTAACAGGCCTGAGCCAGTTGCAAGGTCCGTCCGGCAGGAAAACCGTGTTTGCTGTTGGCCTCGCGTTGCAGCGACGTCAGATCGAACAACAATGGCGGTGCCTGCTTGGATGGTTTTTTGGTTTCTTCGACAACCCCCGTTTTCCCTTCGCAGCGGTCCTTAATGGTCTGGGCCTCTTCGAGCGTCCAAATCCGTTCGGCTTTCTTGTGTTCGTCCTCCGGATCCTTTTTGAAATCCTCATGAAACCAGCGACCGGGATACTGTCCTTTGGCAATCTCAAACTGCCCATGTACTTCCCAGTAGGGTCTTGGTACGAACGCGCGGATAATGCGTTCGCGTTCGGCCAAAATCATCAGTGTTGGGGTTTGAACGCGGCCAGCGGTGGTCACATTAAAGCCACCGTTTCGTGAATTGAACGCGGTCAGGGCACGGGTCCCATTAAGCCCGATTAACCAGTCGGATTCGGACCGACAGATTGCGGCGTCAGTCAGATTCCCCATCTCCTCGTTGGATCGCAGATTATTCCACGCCTCGATGATTGAACCATCGGTCATCGACTGCATCCACATGCGTTTGATGGTGAAGTCCTTCTTGACATTGGCGTGTTTGAGCAGGTATTGAAAAATCAGCTCTCCCTCGCGCCCGGCATCGCAAGCGTTGACGACGGTATCAATGTCGTTTTTTTTCAGGAATTTGACCAGCATTTTGAAGCGCGATTCGCTGCGTTCGATGGGCTGTAGTTGAAATTCGTCGGGGATCACAGGCAAATGCTTGATGCCCCATGGCAGCTTTTTCCCCTCCGGGGTGGTCGGCATTCTTAATTCGACAAGATGGCCGATCGCCGAGGACACGATGGCATTTTCATTTTCGAAATAGTCCTTCTTTTTTTCCAGTTTGCCGATTTCGGGCAGTTTCCCCAACACCCTGGCCAGGTCGGTCGCGACGCTTGGTTTTTCCGCAATGATGAGGACTCTGGACATACATTCTCCGCCCCGGGAAGGGCATTTTTGCGTTCTTTTGAGTGAAATTGGTGGTCGGTTGGACGCCCTGAAGTTTGTCTGGTTCGTCAAATCGATATGCAAAGGATTAATCGTTGGGTCCAAACCCTGTCAACCCCTCATCGTCGCAAAATCTGCCGGATCGGCCTGTGGGAGTTTCACCGGAGCCCTCGTTGTCACCGTGTTTAGTGAGCTTGCTTTCGGGTGGGTTGTGTTAAATAATGGGGCCGCGTCAGTGTGCGGTACGTCTGATCCGATCACCATTAAATTACAATTTGAACAACACAAATTTTCGACCCTGGCGGTATCGTACAGGGTCGAGATTTTTTATTGCAGCAGAATACGAGGAGAAGAATCATGGTCGAGCGCGTGCCGATGACCCAGGAAGCTTACAACAAAAAAATGGAAGAGGTTGAACAGCTTGAGAACGTGACGATGCCGCAAATTGCGGAGGATATCGCGTTGGCGCGAGCCGAGGGGGACCTGAAGGAAAATGCCGAATACCATGCACAACGTGAGAAGCAAGGTATGCTGCAAGCCAAGATCAATGAGATCAAGAGTCGGCTTTCTCGAGCCCAGATTGTTGATCCATCACAGATCCCCACCGATATCATCGCTTTCGGAGCTCAGGTGACGGTACTGGATACGGATATGGACGATGAGGAAGTCATTACACTGGTCGGCGACGGTGACGAGGACTACGACAGCGGAAAATATTTGATCACCAGCCCCATCGGTCGTGGACTGTTGGGTAAAAAAGTCGGCGAGATCGCCGATATTGATGTCCCCAAAGGCACGCTACAGTTCAAAGTGCTGAAGATCGAATATCCGCACCTTTAATTGTCACCGGAAAGTTATCATCATGTGTGTTTTTGTACGAATTGCAGTGGCCTGTATGCTCCTCACGGGAGCTTGCCAAAACGGATTTTCCCAGGAACCTGTTGCTGCTGCCGGTGAGACAGTGGCTCGAAAAGAGATGGCCGCCAACAACAAATCACGCCAACCTATTGTCATCGTTCACGGCGCTTGGGGTGGGCGGCATCACTGGAAAGAAACCGCAACCGAGCTGGCAAAACACTGGCGGGGGCCAATTTATCGTGCCGCCTTGACCGGCCAGGGGGAGCGCTCGCATCTGGCGTCACCGACGGTGAACCTGCAAACGCATATTGGTGACGTGAAGAACCTGATCGAATTCGAGGATCTCCAAAACGTGATTCTCATTGGACACAGCTATGGCGGAATCGTAATTTCAGGTGTCGCCGACCAAATGCCCGATCGGTTAAGTCAATTGTTGTATTTGGATGCGAGTTTGCTGGACAGCGGCGAGAATTTTTTCTCGCACGATGCTGACCAGGAGAAAGCACTGACAAAACGCGCACAAGAGGCTGGAGAAGGGTGGGCAATTCCCGTTGACTGGCCCAATCCCATGCGTGACGTGCCGCATCCTCTGGCGACAATGACGGACAAATTGATGCTGAAAAACGACGCCCGCAACAAGATTCCGGCAGAGTATTGGGCGTTTACAGACGGTGGGCCGCTGGAGAAAGACAGTCGCTATTTTTACTACAGCCGTGCCAAAAAACGGGGCTATACAGTAAAGGATTTTAAATGGGGGCATAACCCTCATCGACAATCGCCCCAAGAAGTGGCCGGCGCGTTGCTCAAAGCGGTCGCAACGACCAACACACCAAAAACAGACAAACAGCCTGATGCAGGCAATTAGTTGGTGCAGCAAGTTGCTGCGTTACTACACTCGTTGCACTGGTAACGGCCTGTATGGAGATGGCATGCCGGAGACCTTGAGCGGAAAACTTTAACTGCCGCGCCGGTAATCAATCACCGTGAGTAAGCCGCATCGCCAAACCGAATGGGACTACCGCTTTTGTCCATTGTCACCATGTAAGGAACGCGGTCGATCCCCAACTGCTGCATCATTTTTTGTGAGGTTGCGTAGTCCAGGAAGGTAAACTTTCGCATCGCAATTGAGTATTTTTTTAGTTCCTCGTCGGTCAATTCAGTCACTGAAGCAAGCAGGATATTGGTGGCCCAAGGGTCAAACCTGTCGGACCTTGCCAATTCTTTGATGTAGTTTGTCGATTTCGTATTGTCAGAACTCCAGAACACCAGAACCGTCGGGTTTTCGTTGGGCAACACGAGTGCGGTGCCGTCCCACTTGGCACCGGCCAGATCCATCGGTTTGCCAATCGTGGCAACACGTCGGCCGATGTTTGAGATCGCTCGTTCGACGTAAGCCTTAATTTTGGGACTGACCATGGAAGCGGCCTTCGTCAACCGCAGCGAGAGAACACCTGCGTATTTGGCGTCGGATTGATTCAGCAGGTCGTCAAAGAATCGCAGTGTGGTTTCGTACGTACGTGGTGATTGCGGAGGATTTTTTTCGATGGTGGCGAACAGATTGCGGAAGAGCTCAAATTTGGATTCGCGGGTAGTGAACGCCCGTTTGTCGATGGCGGCATAGAACCGGCTGTAGACAGGGTAGTCCTTCAGGTTCAGGCCCAAATTCGAGATTGGCGTGACGGCTGATTCGATCAGCTTGTCAGCCAACAGCGATAGAAAAATAGTGGAGTTGTCCTTCTCACTGGCCTCGTCATGCAGCAAGGTCGCGACGCTGTACAGTTTGTTAAGTTCTTTGACGTTGACTAAGTTTTTACTTTCCAGATTGAGTACGGCGTCTGCAGCAAACCGGAAGTCAGACTTCTCATCGTATTTTCTCAATCGTGCCGTGGCTGCATAGGCCCGCAGGAAATCAGCTTTGGCCACGCGCTGCTCATTGCCCACCTCAGCCGCCTGCTGGCGCAATTGTGATAGCCGGGAGTAGCTTTTTTCGGCATCCAGCCCCGCGCTGTCTTGCAGCTCGCAGTAGATACCGTACAGGTTGACCAGTTGGTCCGTCGCGCGGTCGGCATACTGGCCGCCACCCCGGACTAATTCTTCGCAACTTTTAATTTTTGCGAGGACGATCTCTATTCTTTCAACAGGTCGTTTCTTGTTGAAGTCCGCAGGCATCAACGAAACTTCCATATACTTTTGCTCGCTGGTCTTCCTTTTGGGGTCCACCATGGTGACGGGCCGGTCATCGGGACTGCTCTTTTGCGCCCCCTCCTCGAGCACGATAAAAGCGATCCCGCCAGCAGCAATTGCAAGGACAATCACCAGTTTGACCAGGCCACCAACAGACATTCCGGTCGTGTGGAAAATTTTGTCCTTGAATGTGGATCTTGGACGTTGGTAAGGCATGCGCCGAGGCATAAATGGCTCTTAAACGATTCGTTTTTTTGGTGGAAGTGGTACCGTTTCAATTCGGCCGGGCCGAACTGTCACCCGTGTATTAGATCGAGTTGGCCGCATTTTTACAATTCGCGTTGTCGTTTGAAGTTGCTAGGATCCACCGAAATTGCTGTGTTTCGCCTGAGCAACTCAATTGAGCTACCGCGCTGGGGCGGATCTGCCCAACACAGCCCCGACTTGGTCAGCGCCACAAATCCCCTGCCACGCGGCTTTCATTCCACTCAATCGCCATCATCGTGGAATTGATTCCGGAACCAATTCCCAGCCACGCCACACGCTGACCTGATTCGATAAAGTTCTCCTTACAACCGATCGCGAAGGCCGACGGCAAAGCGGCCGCCCCCGTATTTCCCAGAAAGCCAAAGGTGGCGAAATCATTTTCGGCGACCAGGCCCAGTGACTCCAGCATTAATTTTCTATGGGCGACGC
The DNA here is from genome assembly GCA_937967505.1 of uncultured Pirellulaceae bacterium. Taxonomy (GTDB): domain Bacteria; phylum Planctomycetota; class Planctomycetia; order Pirellulales; family Pirellulaceae; genus Mariniblastus. The sequence continues at coordinate 5,489 of CALCJM010000107.1, forward strand.
CGACCTGGTGACAGACTGTACGATCGATAGTTTCACGCTGCCATTGAGATTCCTCCAGAAAGCGGCCAAACGTATCAACGCCGGTCTGGATCCCCTGTTTAAGCAACACTTCCGAATCGGTGTGCATCAGCGGCTGCATTCCCGCCCCTGCCTGGTCCTGGTCGCTCTGGCACAGGTTGTGCCATGCAGTGTTGGCCAAGGTTGTGGCAGTGGTCAAGTAATTTTTGGTTTTGCTGATCGATTCGTGGGTTAACACAACTGCGGCACTGGCCGATCCAATGGTCAGGCTGGCGACGGCCGATTTGATCGATTTTCGGGTCAGTGTATGGTCCTGATTCAGCGCGGCGATCGTCCCTTCGACCAGCTGTCGCCCACCCTCGCTGCCGACGATCATGGCGGATTTGATTTGCCCCGATTCGATCATGCAGGCGGCTTGAATCATCCCCGAAAGAATTCCGAGGCAGGCATTGGACACGTCATAGATCAGGCAATCCGCCGGCAGGCGGGTTTGGTGGTGAACGGTGCAGGCGGTCGCCGGTTCCAGAAAATCTCGGCAGACCGAACCGTGAATCAAACAGCCGATCGAATCCGGAGCGATATCGGCGGCCTCCAGCGCCGCCTGGCAACTGCGCACGCTGACTTGGCTGGGGGGCACATCGGCGGGCCAAAAACCGCGTTCGGCAATTCCCGTCATCAACTCTAGGCGGCCTTCAGGAAGTTTCAGACGCCGGTACAGCGGCGCGAGCTTTTGTTCGACATCGGCCGAACTCCACACCTCCGAAGGGAGGGTGTAGCCAAGCGATTCGATACAGACCTGTTGGAATTTCATTCAGTCAATTTGATGGGATAGACGTTAGATTCTGATGGCTGGAATCTTAGCGGACGTGGTCGTGGTTTTGTATCCCTGATTACTCTGCCGGCGGTCAGACGGCGTTACGAGTGCGGATCGATGTCAGGTTCCTCCGACACCGGAGCATGGAGATCCGCAATCCGGTAGGCTTCGATTTCGAAGGGATTATCCCTGTAGCCGTCACGACCTCGCAACCACAGCACCAGAGAACTCCCCAAGTAAGCGGGTAAGAAAAACGGCCCCCAACGCTCATATTGTCTGACGTGTACGTGTTCGTGATCACGCGCGTCGCGCAACATGGAGGGGGTCTGACCAAGAATCGTATGCCCTAGGGTCATTGCCGCAGCACCACGCCCACCCAGCATTCGACACAAGGCCCAGCTGGCAAATCCACCATGGAATTCAATACACCCGCGGCAGACCTGCGCACCACCCCCTGTTAAAAGTGCCAGCACTCCCACCAGCATCCCCAGTAGCGAATTTGGTGATGTCCACAACACCAGCAGCCAGCGAATCAAAATTTTCGGGTTGCGCGTCATGGCAAGATTAATTTTTTCCAGATCGGGTTTGCAAAAAAACGGTCTGCTAACGTAAAATCCACCGCACGGTAGATTAACTCGGGCAACTCCATTCTAACCTAACCGGAACACAACCAATACATCGCTTCGAAACGGATGAAAGCGGCAGGTTTTCTTTTAACTTACAGGGATGATCATGCGACACAGGCACCCGGTAAACATGATTCACGCATCGGATCAGCAAAAACGCCGCACGTTCCTGCTGGTGTTTATGGGGGCGGCCATTTTGGCGTTGCTCATCGCCATGACCACTTCCGCTGCGGCGCAAACCGTTCACAAAATCGTCTCGCAAACCTCATCGCCCCCGTCTACCCAAACCGTCGCCGTCGGTGACACGACCTGGTCCATCGAAAAGCTACAGGAGGTCCAGTCTGCCGTTCGTGCCGTGGTCGATAATCACACCGGTGCCTGTGTCGGAATTGATGACGGTAGCGGTGTCGGTAGCGGAGTGATCGTCAGTCCGGACGGGTTGGTTCTGACGGCGGCTCATGTGATGAGCACCGATAATCCGGTGTACACTGTTTTTTTCGCCGACGGAACCACTGCCAACGCCAGAAGGTTGGGGCGCAATCTGGATGCTGATGCGGGAATGATGCAACTGGAAGGAAACCGACAGGACTGGCCGTTTGTTGAATTGGGCAGTTCTGAATCGTTGCAACGGGGTGACTGGGTGGTCTCTCTGGGACACTCCGGAGGCTTTGAACTGGGACGCAAACCACCGGTTCGATCGGGACGACTCCTCAGCCGACACGCACATCAGATTATCACTGACGCGGTGCTGATTGGTGGCGATTCGGGGGGCCCCCTGTTTGATCTCAAGGGAAAACTGATCGCAATTCACTCGTCAATCGGCGACGCAGTGTCTATCAACCGCCACGCAAAAATTGAACAATTCAAACAGGACTGGGATCGTCTGCGGTCCGGACAAACCTGGGGAAACCTCTCCGACCTAACCGTTGAACCGCCTATTGGCAAGGCAAAAATGGGCGTGAAACTTGATTTGACGTTCCCCAAGGCAAAAATCAAACAGATTAAACCGCACACTGCGGCAGCCAGAATCGGTCTGACCGTCGGTGATATTGTGATTGGTTTCGACGGAGAAATGATCACCGATGGTCAACATCTGATTCGCGCGGTTAAAAATCATATTCCGGGCGACACCTGCTACATGACGGTGCTGCGCAACGAGCAGCCATTGCAATTCGAAATCAGACTGGATTAATTCGACCAGAAATGACAACACTGAAATGGCAGGCGATGAAGGTGTGGCGACCTGCCGATTTCCCACCAAGACGGATCTTGTAACGGACAGAGACAATGGGCTATCAATTTAAAGTTTTACAAAATACGTTCCGCTGTCGCGCCGCCGGTTTGGGCAGTTTGGTCGGTGCGGTCATTGGTTTGCTGTTCGTGATCGCTTGGTCACCGGTAGCTGCCCAGGCCCAGATGCCGCGCGATCTGCGCGACCAGTTTGAGCAACTGATTCTGGATCTGGAACCCGATGTGGCCAAGTGTTTTCAAGATGCAATCGATCAGGATATCTGTTCTGTTGAGTTTACAACCGGACAGTTTCGCCGCTTTCGTGACAATCCGGTGAATCCCTTTGAAGATACCTACCGGATCGAACCCGACGATGCGCTGGGTAGTATCTCTCTGAATTTCGAAATTCCCAGTTTGCGCAACAGGCGGATCGAGCCTTTTGAGCGACAGAATGAAGATCTGTTGGAAACTCTGGCACCGGTTGTTACCGATGCGCGGCGGGCATTGGTGGGTATCTGGAAAGATGACCGGATGGTGGCGTTGGGGACCGTCGTTGATAGCGACGGCTACGTAATTACCAAAGCATCCGAGGTGCAAAAACGTGCACCGGTGGAATGCTTGATTGACGGAAAAAGAATAAGTGCCCGCATTGAACGCGTCGATGACCATAATGATATTGCGTTGCTGAAGGTTAACGCAGTCGATCTGCCAGTTGTGCAATGGGCTGATGGCCCTACCCCGTGTGGCAGTTTTCTGATCACTCCCGGCAGTGAAAAGGAAGTGGTTGCGTTGGGAACGTATGCGGCCAAACCACGTTCCACAGTTTCAGGCGAACAGGCATTCTTGGGTGTCAATCCGGACCAGACCTCGGCCGGCGTTATGGTGACCGAAATCAACGAGGGCGAAGCATCCTATGATGCGGGACTGCGCGATGGAGACGTGATCGTTGAAATGGCCGGCAAGCCCATCATTGAGGTGGGAGATCTGGTTAATGCGGTGCGCTGTCAACGGCCGGGCGATCAGGTTCAAATCAAATTTTTGCGGCGTGGTCGAACGCTGACCACTCAGGCAACGTTAGCCGGCAGAAGTCTCTCCGGCGAACAGGCGGCGCGCTTCAAGATGATGAACTGCATGGGAACCATTGTTTCGCGTCGCGGCGACGGTTTTCCGTATGTCTTTCAGCATGACACGCCACTGTTTCCCGAGCACTGCGGCGGACCGGTCGTGGACCTCCAGGGCAAGGTCATCGGCATCAATATTGCCCGGCAGGGGCGCGCCTCGACGCTGGCGATCCCCGCCAGCCGTATGAAAGAAATCGTCAAAGATCTGACGCGCTCCAATGTCGCAGCACGGCCTCCGGTTGATTGACACCGGTAGTGTTGCTGGTGTAGGCTGTCGCGCGAACAGTAAGTATGACCCTCTCTCCCGATGACGGAGCGGATTGGCTGGCTCACCGGCGAGGAGAGCGAAACCGGTTCTTCCAGACGTGCAGCATGGCAAAAAAAAAATCAAAAGCTGCGACTGGAAAAACAACTGGAAAAACCTCGAAAAAAACAGCGAAGAAGCAAGTAAAGCGATCCGCAGTCAAAGGGGCCAGAACCTCTGCCAACGCTAAATCTGGCGAAGCTAAATCTGCCAAATCGGCATCCACTTCAAAGGTCAAGGAAGCTGCTGCGGATTATGATCTGGCGGGGGCAAACGTCGGCGATGAGGACTTTCCGGTGAATGATACGCCTCAGGTAGCGGCAGTTGATTTCCAGCCCGACCCGAATTTGACGCCGTTTGAGAATACCGCAGCCAAAGTGCGCACGTTTCCTCAGTCGCCGGGGGTTTATTTAATGAAGGACGCCGCAGGCGTGGTGATCTATGTCGGCAAGGCGACCAATCTGCGCTCCCGTGCGGGCAGTTACTTCCTGAAGGCGGCAGGCATCGATCAGCGTACCGGCGATTGGGTGGGAAAAATTGCGGACGCGGATTTCATTCCCTGTGAAAGCGAGGTGGATGCGCTGCTGGTCGAATCACGATTGATCAAAGATATCCAACCGGCATATAACAAGATCCTCAAAGACGACAAGACGTTCCCCTATCTTCAGATCACCACGCACGAGGATTTTCCACGTGTGGAGGTGACGCGCGAACCGGCCAATAAGGGCGTAAAACTATACGGACCTTTTGCCAGTGCCGGAGCGTTACGCGGTGCCGTTCAGGTGCTGCAGCGCATCTTCAAATTCCGCACATGCTCGCTTGACATCAACGAAGGTGACGACCAGTGGAAGTGGTTCCGGCCGTGCCTATTGGCCAGTATCAAGCAATGCACCGCGCCCTGTAACATGCGGATCGGCAAGGAAGAGTACAGGAAAGACATCAAACGGCTGCACCTGTTTTTACAGGGCAACAAAAAGCGTTTGCTCAAGCAGATGAAAGGCGAAATGCTGACGGCGTCCCAAGATCTCGATTTTGAAAAGGCCGCCAAATTGCGGGACGAGATTGAAATGCTGGAGTCGCTGGATCGGCGGGGTGAACTGGACACTCACGCCCAGCCAGAAGTGTTTTATGTGGATCCCAAAAAAGGGTTGACTGGTTTGCGGCAGGTGTTGAAACTGAAAGAGACACCACGTTCGATCGAGGGCGTCGATATTGCACATCTGGGCGGCGGCGAAACGGTTGCCAGCCTGGTCAAGTTCATTGACGGTTTGCCATTTAAACCCGGCTATCGGCGCTTCAAGATCAACACGGTAAAAGGCATCGATGATTTTCGTTCGATCCACGAAGTCGTCGCGCGACGGTTCCAACGTCTGTCCGACGAGAACGATGCATTTCCCGACATCCTGTTGATTGACGGTGGCAAGGGGCAATTAAGTAGTGCAGTGGCCGCATTCGAATCGTTGGGAATTGATCCACCGGTGTTAATTTCGCTGGCCAAGAAGAACGAAGAGATTTACCGCCCCGGCGAAAGCACCCCACTGGTGCTCAGTCGACACTCGTTTTCATTACGTCTGTTACAGTACGTGCGCGATGAGGCTCACCGATTCGCGCAACACTACCACCATATCCTCCGCAGTAAATCGCAATTCAAATAAGCCGCCCGCCGGGGTCCGGCTGGTCACTATAGCCCAGGTGCTGTAGTGCTTCGCCGGCAGCGTCATCGTACCATTTTTTTGTATCGTCGGTAAAATAAATTCGCCAGTCACCGACTGCGCCTTTGCGAAAAAATTCATCGGGACGTTCGACGGCAAAACCGGGTTGCAGATGATCAGGAATGGGATCGCAATAATCCGGATCGATGTTCAGAAATTCAAACACTCGTCGGCGCTCGCCCGCGCAGTCCGCGTGAAGAGCTTCGTACCTGACAAATTTGACCGGTAAATCGGGATGGCGCTCATTCACCGTTTGGTCCGCCATCACTTGCTTGCTCCAACCAATACCGCTCTCGCGCACCATCACTTCGTAACACAACAGCCGATCCGGATTCTTTTTGAAAAACCATGGGTCAGCCTTGAAGTGCTCCCATGTTTTTGCCATCTCCGGAATGCGTGTGAACAAACGGTGTGCCTGCGGATTATTGAACAAATGAAACGCCCGGCTGACCAGGACATCACGACCATCTCGAATAATCGAAACGTGCGGAGCATTGGGCAGAGTAACCGGTTCGATGGAGTGTGGCGTCCGATCGCCCAGCAGCAATGTATCGGGATGGGTCGCGTCACAAATGGTGGCTTTGATCAGGCTCTCCAACCGGGCACGTACCTGCGATGCCAATTCAGGCTGGCTCTGGTACAGATAGTGGTTTCCTAGCATCTGATCAAGGCCGGCAATCACGTTCTCGAAATGGAACTCGCCGGCGACAGAAATATTCCGATGGGTGTTGAGCAATCCACCAAGCCAATTGGTACCGGATTTCATGAACCCTCGCAGGCAAAAAAAACGTTGTTCCATCTTCGTTCCGGGCTTAATTTATCTGAAAAGCAGGTTAGATTGTGAGCGCACAGTTTAACGTTGGTTAAGGTTGCCTGCCACCAACCCCTGAATCCCGGCGGGAATCGCCATTTAACCAACCGTGATCGATGTCCATGACACAAGACAAACCATCCACTTCATCGTCTGAGCCGGGATCTGAATCGCGATCTGAATCGGGACCTGAACCACTGGACCGGCCTGCTGCTGAAGTGAGTATTCGGCTGGACCAGTTTTTGCAGGGGTGTGGCGTCGCGACCGGTGGACAGGCCAAACGAATGATCCAGGCCGGTGAAGTGTTGGTTAACAACCTGGTGGAGACACGGCGGAAGAAAAAACTGTTTGTGGGCGATGAAGTTACCCTGGACGATGAGATCTATGTCGTCGCCATGGATGACGGTTCAGACGACCTTGATACCCGGGAGTAAACCTCCGGAATGTTTCCGGCAGACTCACCACCGGTAGAAACGAACAGGGCTCACCACTGAAGGGACCAGAATCGCATGTTTAACAATCTCCCTCCACACATTGCTGAACCTCAGACACGCGCACGCACTGGAGCAAACCGTGTCGGTGAATTTTCGCAAACTATCGTATCGGCACTGGAGCAACCACTGGGCTATCCACCGGTGAAGGAGTGGATGTTCCCGGGCGACAAAGTGGCGATTGTGCTTCAGGCCAGCCTGTTGCGCCCCGTGGAAGTGGCCGGCGTTGCGCTGGAGTATTGTCAGGCCAACGGAATCGAAATGGATGATGTCTTGCTGGTAGTCCTACCGGCGACCGCAGCGCGGTTTGGTATTGGTGCGGACCAGCTTGTGCAAACCGAAGCTCAGGTCGCCAATGGGGAACCACCCGCAACGTTGCCGGTAACGGTCACTGGCAAAACGGTCCACTGCCACGTGCACGACCAGCGCAATCCATTTGGTCTGGCGTACCTTGCGGCCAATGAAGCGGGTGATCCGGTGCACGTCAACCGGGAATTGGTCGATGCAGACGTGGTGTTGCCAATCGGTTGTCCCACCTCCGGTTGCGGCACGGAAATTCGGGACTGTATTTATCCAGACTATGGATCGATCGATCGCGCCGAACCCTTTCGGGCGTTGACCGGCACTGCGGTACAACGCGCCGATGAAGTACAGTTGGCCAACGATAATCTTGGCAGTTTCTTCACGCTGCAGATTGTGTATTCACCCGGCGGTGATGTCGCCAGTGCGGTTGCAGGACAACGTAACCAGGCGGTTGCCGCTGCCACCGAACTGGCCAATGAGCAATGGACGATCGACCCTGTCTTCGAAACGGACTTGGTGATTGCGACCATTGAGGAACCGGGACGCGCGCAGACGTGGGGCGATTTTGCCAGCGCCCTAATCGCATCGGCCACGGCAGCTCCGGGAACCGGGCCGATCGTCATCTGGTCCGCGATCAAACAGCAACCCGACCGGGGGACGCGTAAATCACTCCAGCGGCAGTTCGACGACAGCGGCAAAGGCAAGCTCTCGCGCGCCCACCGCAGGGTTGCGTCGATCACGGCGGAACGCCCCGTTTTTCTACATTCGGAGCTGCCACAATCGTCGATCGAGGAACTGGGGATCGGTTTTATTGCTGACCAGGAAGACATCCTGCGAATCGCCGCCAAGGCTTCCAACGGCGTTCTGTTGCGTGATGCTCACCGGGTCAATTTGGTGTCCTCGGAGGCATCTGAGCTGTAGCCGGTCATGGTTCGGCAATGCGGTCGGCCGACCGATCCTTTCATTTCCGGCGATTTTGCTTGAGAAAACCGCGTGGTTGAGCCCATTTTTCTGACGGTTCATCATCGAAATATCCTGAAAAACCGGGTTTACGGCCGTCCTGCCACAGGTGCTTTCTCGTGATAAAGGGAAGATCGAGCGTCAGGTGTCCCGGGCAAGAGACCAGCAGAAGAACGAGTACGCCCGTGGCAATGACGCAATTTCTTCTGATGCTTCACGCAGAAGTGTGGAAGTGGTTAGAACAGCGTATTTGTTTTTGGAGGTAAACCGTGGCTTTTGCCAAACCTTCGCAAATGCCAGTTGACATTCCCTGTCAGTTTTTGAGGCGAGGATACAAAATGATTTCCAAACACCTTTTGGCGACCGTGGCTGTCGCCTTGTTTGCATTGACGATGGTCAATGCTGATTGTTCCCGCGCTGTAGCTCAATGGCGCGGAGGGCCCAGTGGTATTACAGGTAATTCCTCCATGGCATTGCTTGGCGATTCTCATGTGGCCGAAGAGCTGGAATTGGACAAGGAACAGGTCGAAGCACTGGATAACTTGCAAGGAGAGATGCGCAACGTGTTCCGCGAAACCTTTGGTGGCATGCGGGAGCGCTTTCGTGATCCGGAGGTCGATCGTAATGCACTGATGGGTGAAATTCGCGATACGATTCGATCCAAAATGAAAGTCGTCGATCAGCAGTTGGAGGAGGTACTGTTGCCTCATCAAATGTCACGCCTGTCCGAACTGACATTTCAAATGGAAGCCAAACGTGGCGGGACCGAGGGGTTGCTGAACAATCAAAAAGTCAAAGATCAACTCGGATTGACCGACGAACAAATTGAAGAAGTGAAGGCCAAGGCCACCGAAGTGAAGATCGAACTTGAGGAAAAGATCAAGCAAGCGCGGAAGGATGCTCAACAGGAAATTCTGTCAGTGCTCAGTGCCGATCAGCAAACCCGGATCAAAGAGATGCTGGGGGAATCCTTCAAATTCGAGGAGCGACGCGGCTGGGGCGGACGCGCGCGACCCGGAGGACAAGATTCGGGCGGGGCGGGTGGCCCCAAAGGGCAGCGCGGTCCTAAAGGACAGCGCGGTCCAAAGGGGCAGCGCGGTCCAAGAAAACCGGGCGGTCCACCGAAAGGGGAGTAGTTTATTCGTTCGCGTGATAAATCGCCCCTGAAGGGGGTTGGCAGACAGTCATGGGGTGCCTCGACAGGTGCCCCAAAATTGAACGCCACCACCAAATCGACCATCACCCAAACCGCGGCAAACGATAGCGAGCCGCCAATCGACGGTGTCATTTGCCCAGTAAAATGTAAGTGCCATGACCTTTCGAACCGGCGGGATCCCTACAAACCGTATCGCGCATACCTGTCAAAATCGAAATTTAGCGCCCAAAGCATCTGGTTGTTAGTGGCGCTGTACATTTACACTGATACTACTGGATGCCGTAATCTCGGCTCAACTTCGGCACATCACTGACCTCTCCCAATGCTCTCTCATGGAAATCGGCTCAATCTTATTGGAACAAGGCTTGATCAACACCGATCAGCTTGCCTCCGCCCAGACGCCCCATCCGCTTTCCGACGATGAACTGTTGGCGCATCTGGTTGCCAATGGGACCGTGGACAAATTCAAGGCCATGGAAACTTTAGCGCGCGAAGCGGGCGTTGAATTCATTGACCTCAATGAGGCGTCGGTCGATCTGGACCTGTTAAAGGACTTCCCGCAAAAAATCATCTATCGCCAGATCTTGTTTCCCATCCGCAAGCAGGGAAACACCGTGTTTGTGGCGACCAGCGAACCGTTGAATTTTTACCCGCTGGACGAGATTGGCGCGGCGACGGGAATGATGGTGGAACCCGTCCTGGCCGAAAAAGCGGAGATCGCAAAACTGATCAAGACGCATTTGGGGGTTGGTGGCGAAACTATTGAAGGGCTGATCAAGCAGAAGATTGAGGAAAGCGGCATCGAGCTGTTGGAGGAACTGGAACTTGACGGCAGCGAACTGTCCGAATTGGCCCAGGAGGCCAGCGTTGTTCGGCTGGTGAACGAAATTCTTCTTGAGGCAATCGAAACGCGCACCAGTGATGTTCATATTGAATCGCAAAAAGACGCGATCGTAATTCGCTATCGAATCGACGGCATCTTGCACACTCAGCCTGTCCCGCCCGAAATCAATCATTTTCGATCGGCAATCGTCAGCCGGTTGAAGATCATGGCTAAACTGAATATCGCCGAAAAACGGCTGCCTCAGGACGGGCGCATCAAGCTGCGTTTTAAAGGGCGCGATGTTGATGTGCGTGTTTCCGTTATCCCCATGATCCATGGCGAAAGTCTTGTGATGAGGATTCTGGATAAGGGTTCGATGGTCTTTGACCTGGAAAATCTGGGCATGGCCGCAGAGACGCGCCGCCAGTTTAGTGAACTGATCCGGATGCCACATGGAATCATCCTGGTAACCGGACCGACGGGTTCAGGAAAAACGACCACGTTGTACAGCTCGCTGATCGAGATCAATGAACCCTCCACGAAAATCATCACAACCGAGGACCCGGTTGAGTATCAGCTGGAGGGAATCAACCAGATTCAAGTTCATCACAAAATTGGCCTGACGTTTGGTCATTCATTGCGCAGTATCCTGCGGCACGACCCCGATGTGGTACTGGTGGGTGAAATCCGCGATCTGGAAACGGCCGAAAATGCGATTCAGGCGTCACTGACCGGGCACCTCGTGTTCAGCACGCTGCATACCAACGACGCTGCGGGCGCGTTTACGCGTATGAGCGATATGGGGGTTGAACCATTTTTGGTTGCCAGTACGGTCGAAGCGGTCATGGCACAGCGACTGGTGCGACGACTGTGCGATTGTAAAAAAGCGGTCAAACTTTCTGAGGCGGATGTGCCGACCGACTTCCCTGCCGACAACCTCGCATCGGCGACCATCTACGAACCGGTTGGTTGTCGCGAGTGCCGCAACGTCGGCTATCGCGGCCGCTTGGGTGTGTATGAATTGTTAGTCGTCGATGACACGTTGCGTCAACTGGCGCATGATCGCGTCAGCACGTGGGAAATTAAGAAAGCCGCGATCAATGGTGGCATGAAAACACTTCGAGACGACGGCTGGGCCAAGGTTTTGATGGGACATACATCGATCGACGAAATATTGCGTATTACCAAAGGTGACCGGGTCTGAGCGATCAGGGTCAAAACGAATATCTATGCCAGAATTCACTTACATCGCGCGCGGCCTGGACGGAAACAAGGTTTCCGGTACCATCACCGCAAATTCTGAAGTCGAGGTAACCACTGCGCTGTCGAACCAGTCGTTGTTTCCGATTGAGGTTCAATCTCCCCAGAAGGCCAAGTCGTTCTCATTGGGCGGGTTTGGTGGCGGCATAAGTGATCAGAAGATCGCCCTGTTTTATGAGCAATTGGCATCGCTGCTGACCAACGGTGTGCCGCTATTAAAGTCGTTGATGATTCTGTCCCGGCAAACGAGGATCCCCGTTTTAAAAACGGCGCTTGAAGATGTGATCCGTCGCGTCGAAGATGGTGAAAATCTATCGGAGGCGTTTGCTCGCCATCCAAAAATTTTCAGTGACATGGCCGTCAATATGTCGCGGGCCGGCTCAGAAGGCGGGTTTCTTGAGGACGCACTTTCGCGTGTCGCCAAATTTACCGAACAGCAATCCGAATTGCGTTCGCGCACCATCGGAGCGATGATCTATCCGGCGGTTCTGATGGCCATGGGCAGCGTGATCGTGACGGTGCTGATCGTGTATTTCGTCCCTCAATTCGAAACCATGTTTGCCACCTTGCGCGCCAAGGGGAATTTGCCGTGGATTACCGAATTTCTGTTGGCGTTCAGCCAATGGATTCAGGTCTGGGGAATCCCGGTTCTGATCTTGGCATTGGTGGCAGGGGTGACCGCGAAAGTTCAACTGAATACCGATGCCGGCAAACGCTGGCTGGATTATGTAAAAATCAAAATCCCGATGCTGGGTGGAATTTTTCTTTCCCTTGCGGTGGCCAGATTTTGTCGCGTGCTGGGCACGCTGCTTAAGAACGGTGTTTCGATTCTTAAAGCATTGGAAATCAGTCGCGATGCGGCCGGTAATCGCGTACTCTCGGACGCGATTGCCAAAGCATCGGAGAATATTACCGCCGGAGAATCGCTATCGGTTCCACTGAAAAATTCTGGCCACTTCCCCTACAACGTGACCGAGATGATCAGTGTCGCCGAAGAATCCAACTCGCTAGATTCGGTGTTGGTGAATATTTCCGACGGCCTTGAAAAGCAGACCATCCGGCGACTGGACTTGATGGTAAAATTGATCGAACCACTGATGCTGATGGTCATGGCTGGCGTTGTGCTGGTCGTCGTGGTGGCGTTATTGCTGCCAATTATGAAAATGGGCAGCGCACTGGAGTAAGGTCACACCGGAACAAAATGTCAGATGCCGGACATGTGTGGATGTCCGGAGATAATTCAGGCAAAATTCAACCGAATGATGCCAATGAACACAGACCGAAAACGAAAACGGGTTCTTGGTGATTCGTTAACCATAATTGGAGAAGAAGAGATGCAATTCACAGAAGCCAAATTTACATCAAGCCATCGCAGGTTGAAAAATCGACATCGACAAGGGTTCACTCTGCTGGAACTGCTGTTGGTCATGGCGATTCTGGTCATCCTTGCGTCACTGTCCACCGTTGCTGTACTCAGCATGCAAGCCAACGCTCAAAACAAAGCGGCGTTTACCCAAATCAGCATGCTCAAAACCCAGTGCCGCAGCTTTAAACTATCGACGTTGGCATTTCCAAAGAAACTGGACGATCTGGTGGCACTGCCCGCAGGCATGTCTCCAACGACTTGGGGTGGCCCGTACCTGCAAGACAAAAACATTCCTAAAGATCCATGGCAGAACCCGTACAAGTATTCTGCGAAGGATGCCACCAATGAGGTGTTCATCACATCGGCTGGCAAAGACGGCCAACATGGAACGTCCGACGATGTCCCGGGCACTGAGGGATAGTTGCCATTTCACTGCGCTACCCGTCGGTTCACCACCCATCGTCCTGCCATTTCGGTAGCAATCCAGCCGACGGGACGATTCGCGGGAATTTACAGTCCAACCTTTGCTCGCAACCTTCGTGGATCAATCGATGTTACCTTGTGCCAAAATCTTGACGCCTCGAATCACAACGCGCCGCGCGTTCACGATGATCGAGCTGATTTTGGTGCTGGGCATTGTGGTCATGATCGCGTCACTGGCGTTGCCAATGGTGACCCGCACGTTGGGACGACAGTCACTTAAGCAGGGAGCCAACCGTTTTCGGGTGGCGATGGGGCAGGCGCGGGTGGAGGCCATCCGAACAGGTGAAGTTCAAGCGGTCTTTTTTCTGCCCAACGGCAACTGGTTCAACGTCGGAAAGTTTTCTCAATTAGAGTTACAGTCAGGTATCGCGGCGCGTGAGCAATCGCTGTTGAACAACCGCATTTACACCGGTTTTGAAGAGAATGTGTTGCCCAAAGGAATTCGATTTGTCGCCGGCACGCTAAGCACAGATTCCCGGTCGCAGTTTACCCTTGGCGATGCCAACATCGATCAGGACTCAATTCAACCCGTTCTGTTCTACCCCGATGGCACGGCCCAGGATGCCACGATCTATCTGGAAGACGATCGACAAAATCGCGTGGCCGTCATCCTGCGTGGACTTTCCGGGTCCGCCCGCACCGTAAGAGTCGAACGATAGAGCAAAATGAACTCATCTAATTTTAAACCAGCAGTCTCACGCCTCCCCGGCGTTACCGGGGTCGTCAGACTGCGAAGCGATTCGTTTTCTAACGCTTCACGGTCGGGAATTTCACCATCGGGCAGTCGTCATTCCGTTAAGTGCAAATCCCGCCGCCAAGGCTTAAGCTTGCTGGAGGTGATTTTGGCGATCGCAATTCTGGGCACATCAATGGCGGTTATCGGCCAGGTCTTTTTCAGCGGTTACCGCAGTGCGGTGCTGGCCCGTGACCTGAGTGATGCGACGCTGCTATGCGATTCGGTGATGGCAGAATTAGCTGCCGGATCAATCGAGTTTGAATCAACCTCCGGTGCCACCATTCCAAACGTTCCCGGTTGGGAGTACTCGGTGGAGACGGTCCAGTCCGACGTGCCGGGACTATTGTTAACCACCGTGGCGATCAGCCGTCAAAGCTCGAACACGATCGCGATGTCCATCGTGCGAATGCTGCCCGATCCAGATTACTCGGCCGAGGAGCAGCAATGAGCACCAGTCAACCAGAGAGATTGCGCCCCCGAACCGGTTCCAGTTTGCTGGAATTGTTGCTGGCGCTTGGTTTGACCGTCGTCGTTGTCAGTCTAATCGCGACCGCAATTCAGATCAACGGTGTGACGCTGACGCGCGTGCAGGCCAGCATTGAACGGAAGCAGACCGCGCGCGGGATTCTGGGGATGATTCAGAATGATCTGCGTGCCGGAATTCAATACAAAGCCAACGAGTATGCACCGTTGCAAGAGTTGTTTCAGTCAATTCGATTGGCCAATGGACAATCGGCGTTGGCTGACGCACTGACCGAAGGAGACGGCGAAGTCATCGCCGAAAACGACAGCACTGCGGCAGACACCGATTTTGAGGATGAAGAACCCCAAGAGCCGGACACTGATGGCGAACCGGTATTTGTTGGAGAAAGAAATTTCGTCAGTATTGATATCAGTCGGCTGCCGCGCATTGACCAGTACCACCCTTCCATTCGCACTTCAGAGGAAAGCCGTTCCACGTTGGCCGATGTCAAAACGGTGGCTTACTTTGTCTCCCAGGGTAACGGACAATCCAGAACAGCGCTAGCCGGTATCAACCAAGCTTCTGGAGGGCAACCGGCGGTTACCGGCGGCCTGTTTCGTCGACAAATTGATCGGTCGGTTGCCTCTTTCGAAGGGCTTGAAGTCAGTTCGGAACCGGACGAGTATTCGGAACTGGTCGCCACAGAGGTGGTTGAACTCACGTTTCGGTATTTTGATGGATCAAATTGGGCAACCAGTTGGGACTCCGAAGAGCGGGGCGGTTTTCCGTTGGCAGTCGAAGTATATGTGTTGATCGATCCGGCGCGTGCCAGTCCGGGCGGTAGTGCTCAATCGGGGGCAACCGATCGGGAGGCGCTTGAGACCTACCGCGCGGTGGTGCATATTCCCGCCGCCGAAATCATCGAGGAGGAGTCTGATGATGAGTAAAGACAGTTTGGAACGCCACCGCAGGAAGGACATCCACGTTCATTCAAACGTCTTTTCACTGCCCCGTTTCCTGAATGGGCAGCGGTGCACAAAACTTTGCGGACAAAGATTTCCGAAATTTCCTCGCAATGGGCAAACGCTCATCATCCCCGGGCCACGCCAAAGTGGTGTAGTGCTGTTGATTGTATTGGTGACTGTTGTGGTGATGACCCTTGCTGCGCTGACGTTTATGTCATTGATGCAAGTCGAAGAGCGCGCCGCGCGTGTGTTGGCGCGTCGCGTGCAGTCAAAATATCTGGCCGATTCCGGCGTTGATTACACCCGCCTGTTCCTTTCTGCTCCACGGCAGGATGTCCAGGCTAGGGGCGGCATTTGGGATAACCCAAACCAGTTTCAAGCCATCCCCGCTGCGATCGATTTGAATAATCTTGAATTGACGGGGCGATTTACGGTCATTGCACCGGCGCTCAACGATGACGGGATCCCGGAAGGGTACCGCTTCGGGCTGGTTGACGAATCCACCAAAATCAACATCAACGCGCTGCCTTGGTTCGACAGCTGGACCCCTGGAAGCGCCCGTCTGATTCTGCTGTCGCTGCCCAACATGACGGAGGACATTGCCGACGCGATTCTGGACTGGGTTGACGAAGATGAAGAAGAACGGGAATTTGGCACCGAGAGTTCGTACTACCGGGGACTGTCACCGGCTTACGCGCCCAAGAACGGACCGCTAGACAGTATTGATGAATTGCTGCTGGTGAGGGGGGTTACGCCGGAACTGTTATTCTCATTGGACACCAACCGGAATGGCGTGCTGGATAACGCCGAAACCATTGGCACCAACGCCTCGGCATTGGACGCGGACCAGTATTTGGGATGGGCAAACTACATCACGCTGTTCAGTAAAGAGTCCAATCGTAACGACGAAGGACTGAAACGCGTCAATATTAATGGCGAGGACCTAGACCAATTGAACGATGATCTGAAGAGTGCGTTCAATGATCGGTGGACTAATTTTATTATGCAGTATCGCATTCATGGTCCGTCCTCCGCCCCGACCGAACAAGACCAGGAAGACGGATTGGTTCAGGACGCCAGTCAATTTCCACCGGATCTCACGACGGCGGCCGAAGAGGACTTCCGGTTTGCCAGTGTGGTTGATCTGGTCGATCAGTGGGTCAGCTTCGAAGACGGCGATGGACAGACGGTGTTTCTGCGATCTCCGATCACACTGGAGACAATTGGATTGACACTGCTGACCGGAATGAAACAATTGACGGTCTACGAAGGTGCATCAATTCCCGGTCGTATCAACATCATGCAGGCACCGCGGCGCGTGCTGGAAGGTATCCCCGGGATGGACAGTGAATTGATTGATCAGATCCTTCAGGTGCGCGAGTTTGAGCTGGACGACCCTGATTTTTTGGACCTCAATCGTAACTACGAGACCTGGCTGCTGACGGAATTTTTGGTGACAGTCGACAGGATGAAAAGGCTGATGCCGTATATTTGTGTCGGTGGTGACGTTTACCGGGCCGAGGTCATCGGCTATTTTGGGGACGGTGTCGGTACCTCCCGTGCTGAAGCCGTTATGGATACAACTACCGAGATACCGCGCATTCTATTTTGGCGGGATAAAACCCGGCTGGAAGGTTCGTTTTCTATTGAAATTCTTGGGGGCGCGCTCTCAAACTAATCTATCTTTCCCGGTAACACTTTTGCATCAACGCAATTACACTTGCCGATACGTAGACGACCTCACGTTGAATATTCCATCTTCCGGCAAAGACAGCTACAGAAAAATTTTCTGCCTGATATTAAGACCAACTTTCGAACTCACCCTTTTACACTTTCAGATTTTCCTCCATGGCATTGATTGCAATCGAATTCGATAACCAGAATCTCCTGGTGACCGCTGCGCGATCCCATGTTGGCCAGCTTCGTATCAGTCACGCACTGCAACTGTCGATGGAAGGGAAGACAGACGAAGAGATTGGCCAGGCGCTGAAAGAACAACTTCAGTCCATCAATGCCAATAAGTGTGAGGGCATCGCGATTGTCAGTCGGTCGGCAGCCGAGATCCGCGAACTGTCGGTCCCGCCGGCTCCCGAGAGCGAACTGCCGGACATGATTCGCTTTCAGGCACGGAACGAATTCGCTTCGCTGGGCGATGACTGGGCGCTGGACTTTGTTCCGCTTTCGGTGACTCCCAACGCACCGACTCAGGTACTGGCAGCGGCACTGACGCCACAGTTGGACACCACGATTAAAACGATCTGCCGCGTTGCCAATGTGAAACTGAAGCGCATTCTGCTGCGACCATTTGCTGCGGTAGATTTGCTGAAGGTCAACTTTGTCGAAGGCCAGCTGAGACTGTTGGTGGATCAAAATACCGACACAACTGATCTGTCGCTGATGGATGGACAGAAACTGATCAGTACCCGCACCGTGCGACTGCCAGCAGACCTGACTGCCGACCAGCATTCTAAGCAACTGATTGCGGAAGTTCGCCGTACTCTGGCTGCCGCCCGGACAGCTACCGGTGGCAGAAAGGTCGAACATGTCGTTATCTCGGGGGAACAGAAGAACAATCGGTTGCTGAGCGGTGATTTAGCCGGGCCCTTGGGGATGAAAGTCGAATTTGTCGATCCGTTTTCGCAGGTTGCTGTCGAACGGAGTGCGTCAACCGGGACGCTCGAACTGCCAGGACGCTATATGTCATCGCTGGGTGGATTGCGGATGGAATTGGCCGGTGAGCGGCCGGATCTGGATTTCCTCAATCCGCGCCGCCCCGTCGTCAAAAAAACCGACTATCGAAAGTACCAATACTACACTGCGTTGGCAGCCATGATCGCATTTGTGACGATGGTGTTTGGCTGGAGAACGCTTGGGTCGCAGCAGCAGGAAATTGAAGACCTGCGGGTCCTGTTGGTTGACAAAATGCAACTGAACGAAGGCAATGGCAACTCGCCGTCGGTTGACCAACGGTTGGCCGAGATCGGTAAAATCGATGCCTGGAAAATGGACGGAGTGAATTGGTTGGTTGAATTGTCTGAATTCAGTAATCGGTATCTGCTGCCTGATGATGTGGTGGCCGATTCGTTTACCGCATCCTTTCGCCCCGGAGTGGCCGGCACCATTAACCTCAGCGGACGCATTGTCGATGACCTGTCAAAAACCGACCAACTGATCAAATCGCTCCGCCAGCGTCCTTACGGCGTTGAACCGACAGATACGGGGGTTGATACCAGTGATCGCGACAGCAAGCTGACATCAACGTTTGAGTATTTAATCAGATTGATCGACGCACCAGCGGGAGAAACGGAATCCGATCCAATGATGGAACTGGATCGCGCGGCACTGACGTTTCTTCAAAAGCAGAGAGGAGAATCGGCAGCAGAGTAACCATTCTGCATCAGCGCCCGGTTAACTGACCATGTTTCAGAATCTGACACAACGCGAAAAAATTCTTGCCCTGGCAACCTTTGGGACACTGGGCATCGCCATACTGTTTGGCGGGTTTTTCTGGTTCATGGGCCACTATAACGCGAACGAAGCGACGCTACGAAGTATCCACGGACAGATCGAACGCGAGGATGCCAGAACTCGCCAGGCGATGGCCGCCACACGGCGCAAAGCTTGGTATACGGCGACCAGTATGAATCGCGATACTGCTCAGGCAAAAAATGAATACATTGCGTGGTTGAAGAAGACGCTTCGTGATGATATCGGCGTGGATCTGAAGGGCGTTGACCCTGAACGCACCACCGCGCTTTCCCACGAAGGCGTCAAAGTCGCAGATCAGATCTCATTTTCCATCCGCCCGGTCATGACGCTCGATCAGCTGACCCGGTTCCTAGAGAAATTCTATTCCTTGGATGCTCTACACAGAATCAGTTCCTTCAAACTGACGCCTCAAACAGAGTCGGTTGGTCGAAAAAAAGTGCGAACCGGGAAATTGAAGACCGGCTTCCAGCTGCAAGTTCTCTGTTTGACAGCTGCGGGGCAGGAATCGCAGTTTGGCTTTCATTTTCGCCCGCCGGGGGTCAGCCTCGAACAGGCGCGCGAAACAATCGTTCGACGTGATATTTTTGGGCCGGCCAATAATTCTCCAGTCGTCAAAGCCAAAACCCGTTCGTCCTACGAAACGGGTAAAGACATTTCATTACGGCTGACCGCGACAGATGCGGACAAGGACGACCGGTTGACCTTGGAGATGTTGTCCGGAGATGTCGAAAACGCTGAATTTGTACCCGCCGCTGATGGTCGAAGTGGCAGTTTGAAAATTCCCGGGCAGGAGTCCGGACAGTACAAGTTCATTTTTAAAGTCACTGACAACGGGCTGCCAAAACGATCGACTCAGGAGACCGTCACGATTAGGTTCAAAGACAAACCTGTCAAAATTGTGAAAAAAGAACCGGAGCCCGAACTGGTTGATTTTGCGCAAGAGACACGAATCACCGGCAATCTGAAAGACCGTAAGGGGAACTGGCTGGTGCTGATTAAGTCCCAACTCGATGGCAGGAGCTGGCGTTTGGGGATTGGCGAATCATTTCAACTGGATGACAAGACTTGGAAGGTGCAAACCATCAACAAGGCGTCGGCTACTTTTAGCGTAAACGGCGAAGCGCTGACCTTTGCCCGGGGCAAACCCTTCGACAAACCGCAAGCGCGCGTGCCGATGCCGGAGTAGCAATCGGCATGGAGAATTCCCCGAAAAGGAGAAAATTTTTATACGTGTTGGTTCGGTTAGTCCACCCGTTGTCAAACTGTAGCGAATCCCCGACTTCCAAAAGTAACTGTTCTGTCAATGCACCCGGTCATATCTTTTAGGTGTCAATTCAAGCCAGCCTAAAATGGCGATAAACTCAACATCGCGACGTTGCTAGCTATCACTGGCCCGGCAATGTTGAAAATACGTCGATTGCTGCTTTCCGAGGACTTCGTTAGACTGGTGTCTAACGGGGGAAGGCTTCAATGACGAAATGGATTTTGTCAATTTTGCCCGTCGAATTTAACGGGCAGTTCATGGAGGACTGGATGCTAAAACACGCCAAACTCGACGCACTCGCCCCTTTCTGGTCCCTCACGACCCTTTTGGCGCTAATGATTACCAGCGTCGGATCAATCTCATTGGCGCAAGAGGCACCCGGGACAGTCGAAGAATCAGTAGTTCCGTCTGCCGACAAACCCACCAAGGAACCTGTGTTTCGGGTTTCAAAGCTAAATCGCGAAAAGACCAAAGCTTCGCTGGCAAGCAGTGTGGCGGTCGTTGAGGCGACTCCACTGGCGGATCGTATTGGAGCGGACCGCATCGGAACCGCGCGATCTTCTGTTCCTTCCACCGCCGTCGCCCCTCATCCGCTTGACAAAGCGATTGAACTTGCGACCAATGGGTTGTCTGAGATGCGGTCCAACGTGTTTGACTACAGCGCGATTCTGGTCAAGCGTGAACGTGTCAATGGTGTTTTGTCGGCACCGTCGTATATGCGGGTCAAAGTGCGTTGCCCGCGCACCACCAAAAACGGGGATGCCCCGTTCAGCGTCTATATGAAGTTTCTCAAGCCGCGTAAGGTCTCGGGGCGCGAGGTCATTTGGGTCGATGGCAAAAATGAGAACAAACTTTGTGCACACGAAACAGGCATCATGGGTATGAAACGCTTTTACCTAGACCCGGATGGTTGGTTGGCGATGCAAAACAACCGGTATCCTGTTTATGATGTGGGCATCGAAAATCTGATGATTAAGCTGATCGAAAAAGCGGAGCGCGACAAATCTGCCGGCATGTGCAAGGTTTCTTATCGAGATGGTGTGGAACTGATGAAGCGGCCATGTTCGATGATCGAACTGGTTCACAACGAAAAGAAAGCGCCCTACGATTTCCACAAGGCTCAGGTCTTTATCGACAAAGAGTTGAACTTGCCTGTGCGTTTCATTTCATACGATTGGCCGGCCGGCCCCGCCGCCAAGCTTGAGGTGATTGAAGAGTACACTTATGCGAAGGTGGCTGTAAATCAGGGATTCACCGACCTTGATTTCAGCCCTGAAAATCCCGCGTACAAATACCCCTCGCGCTAAACGTAACGTGGATGGGTAACGGACAAGGCCTGCCTTACCCCAAGGGCTTCCACCGTCTGGCGACGGTAGCTACGTTTTTGGGGCACACCACACGCAACGTGGCTACGCTCGCCAGAGCGTGGCTGAGCACCAGACAAGGCCCGCCTTAACTCAAAAGCTTCCACCGTCTGGCGACGGTAGCTACGTTTTTTTGGGCACACCATACGCAACGTGGCTACGCTCGCCAGAGCGTGGATGAGCAACGGACAAGGCCTGCCTTAACTCAAAAGCTTCCACCGTCTGGCGACGGTAGCTACGTTTTTTTGGGCGCACCACACGCAACGTGGCTACGCTCGCCAGAGCGTGGATGAGCACCAGACAAGGCCTGCCTTAACTCAAATGCTTCCACCGTCTGGCGACGGTAGCTACGTTTTTTTGGCGCACCACACGCAACGTGGCTACGCTCGCCAGAGCGTGGCTGAGCACAAGACAAGGCCCGCCTGTACCCCAAATGCTTCCGCCGTCTGTCGGTGAAAGCCACGTTTTCGTCTACCGCATAAACGCCTGTGGTCATTACCCGGCACCGGCTTTCTTGAAAACCGTAGATCGGCTATCATCAGCCGAACACCTTGGACTACTTACACCGGCTCCAACAGCCTTCTTTATGCCTGCCGCCAAAGCCCCAGCAGATCCTGCCGTCGCCGGCCCCCCTGGTAATGCGATCAGAATTCGAGGGGCGCGCACCCATAACCTGAGAAATATTGATCTCGATATTCCTCACGATAAACTGGTGGTAATCACAGGTCGTAGCGGCAGCGGGAAAAGCTCGCTGGCGTTTCATACTTTGTTCAACGAGGGACAACGTCAATTCTTCGAAAGTCAGCCGTTTTCGGCGCGAAGATTTTTTCGACAATTGCCAGAACCCGATGTGGATTCTATCGCGGGTTTGCCACCCACACTGTGCCTCGATCAGAATTCGGGTCGTCTCAACCCCCGTTCAACCGTCGGCACGGTCACCGAGATCTACGACTACCTGCGTTTGCTGATGGCACGAGTCGGCGACGTTTCATGCCACCAATGCGGCAGCGTAATCGACCAACAGTCGCCGCAGGATATCTGCAAAAGCCTGATGCAACTACCCGCATCATCCCGCATGATGCTGATGGCCCCCATGGTGCATCACAAAACGGGGAACCATCAATCCGTAATCAAGTCGATCCGTCGTGAGCGCCTTGTTCGTGTGCGGATTGATGGAGTCGTTCAGGATATCGACCGGATCAAACCGCTGATCGAGAATGTACCTCACTCGATTGACGCGATCACTGACCGAATTATTGTCAAACCGGGGATCGAGGACCGCCTGATCAAGGCGATCGAACTGTCGGTGAAAATGAGCGGCGGTGCGGTGATCGTCAGCTGGCTGCCCCCGGAAAAATCCAATGCGGAAACCAAAGCGCACACCGCGCAGTGGGATGAAAAACTATACAGCACGCAGTATGCCTGTGGGGCCTGTGGCGTCAACTATGCAGAAATTGAACCGCGCTCGTTTAGCTTCAACAGCCCGCTGGGTGCATGTGAGGCATGCAATGGATTAGGATGCGCGATCCATTTTGATCCGACGCAAGTGATTCCCGACAAATCTATCACGTTGGCCGATCGCGCGGTAAAGATCTGGTCCGACCTCCCCAAAGCAGCCTATTTGAAAAAAATTAAACAGCTCGAACCGCTGCTGGAACAAATGGATGGTGATATCGGGTTGGAATTTCCGTTGGATCAGTTCACCGAATCGCAATGGGACCGATTGTTGTACAACAATGACCGCAACGCTCCCGGCCTGATGCTGTTGTTGGAGCGCGACCTGTCAATTTCCATGGACGACGACTGGTGCGGTCGGCTACTGGATATGGAAACCCGGCTGGACTGTAGCCAGTGTGGTGGCAGCCGGATTAATGCGGTCGCCAACTCGGTTCGAATTGCCGGTGTCAACATGGGCGAAATCGTTTCGATGCCGCTGTCCGAAGCGTATGATTTTTTTCGTACCTACGAGTGTTTGGAGGCGGATGGGTCACCCGGCAATCTGGCAAAAATTGCGGAACCCCTGACTGCCGCCATCGTTCAGCGTCTGGCGTTTCTGGTTGAAGTCGGTGTCGGCTATCTGACGCTGGGCCGTTCAACTGACACCCTGTCCGGTGGTGAGTATCAACGCACGCGGTTGGGAACATCGATCGGTACCGGTCTTACCAACGTCTGCTATATCCTAGATGAACCTTCCATTGGACTGCACGCGCGCGACAATCAACGGCTGATTGATTCGATTGTCCGACTGCGCGATGGTGGCAATTCGATGATCGTTATCGAGCACGACGAATTGATGATGCGGGCGGCGGATCACATTATCGAAACCGGCCCCGGTGCAGGCGACGGTGGCGGTTTCATCGTAGCGACAGGCACGATCGATGATATCCAGAATTCAGGGGAAAGCCTGACCGGACAATTCCTGTCGGGTGCAAAGGTCGTACAGACGCGAAAAACCCGGCGACCGATTGACTCAAATCGCACAATCCGCATTCGTGGGGCGCGGGGTTTTAATCTGAAAGAACTGAATGTAGATATTCCATTGGGCGTGTTGAATTGTGTCACCGGTGTCAGTGGCAGCGGCAAAAGCACGTTGATCAATCAGACGCTTGTCCCGGCACTGAAACGACACCTAGATCTGGTTGCCCTTCCGCCAGCGGCTCACCGAACCATTGAAGGCCTGGAACACATTGACTCGGTTGTATTTGCGGACCAAAAACCCGTTGGCCGATCAGCCAGAAGCTGTCCTGCAACATTTACGGGCGTGTTTGACGAGTTTCGGAAAATTTTTTCTGCGACGCGAATCGCCAGAGAACGTGGCTATACCGTGACGCGGTTCAGTTTCAATTCCAAATCTGGCCGCTGTGAGCATTGCCTTGGGCACGGCCACCAGAAGGTCCGTCTGGATTTTCTGCCCGATGTGTTTGTGAAATGTGATGCCTGCCAAGGGCGTCGATTCAATCCACTAACGTTGCAGGCGAAATTCGGAGAGTTTTCGATTGCGGACGTTTTGGAGATGACCATTGAACAGGCGCTTCGGCAATTTTCCGGTTTCAGCCGCATCGCGCGCGTGTTGCAATGCCTGCAGGATGTCGGACTGGGATATTTGAAGCTTGGTCAACCTGCCAATACGCTCTCGGGTGGCGAATCGCAACGCATTAAACTGGCCCGTGAGTTGTCGGTGCCGCGCGAGGGGCACACCTTATATGTGTTGGATGAGCCCACCACGGGCCTTCATTTTGCCGACGTTGACGACCTGTTGACAGTGATCCATCGCATCGTGGATCAAGGCAACACCGTGATTGTGATCGAGCACAACCTGGATGTGGTAAGCAATGCGGACTGGGTGATCGATCTTGGCCCCGAAGGCGGGGCTGGCGGCGGAACGCTCGTGGCCGCAGGCACACCGGAACAGGTCGTCAAAGTGAAAGAGTCGCTGACCGGCCAATGCCTGTACAAGACTGCCGCGATGTAAGCCTGTCAGGAAGCGCTGTTTCGACGCCTGCCGCGCTTCGAACAAAATTGCTACAATCGACGTAGACCACGCATTCTTCCCGGTATAGCGCGTTTAAATCCGGGAATCAGTATTTAAATACGACATGGATGGCTGTTGTGAGCGACAAAATCGAACGCATCTTTCTGGGGCTCAACCGACCGCCGCTGCACTTGGCAGCTGATCTGATTATTCAAAAATACTCTCAAGGCGAAGGGGCAGACAAACGCTTGGACTTGGCCAATTTTCTGTTGGTATTGCCCGGGATTCGTTCATCGAACCGCCTGCTTCAATTGCTGGTTCAACGAACGAGCGCGGAAAAAATTCGATTCTTCCCGCCACAGTTGATCACCGTCGGCGAACTGCCCGAGCATTTGTACGCGGCCGAGAAGACATTGGCCACCGATTTGGCTCAACAGATCGCGTGGAGTAAAGCACTCCGTCAGGCTGCACCGGAAACAATTGAAGCGCTGCTGGGACGACCGGTCGAAGATGCCTCCGATGGCAATCCGTCCGATATGCTGACGCAGTGGCAGCCGCTGGCCAAACTTCTGTCCCGCCTCCACACGCGGTTGGCCAGTGACATCTGGAGCTTTCGTTCGGTCGCGCGCGAGGTGCGCGGCGTGAAGAATTTCCTTTCCGAAGAACAGGCGCGATGGGACGCCCTAGAACTGATTCAAAAAGACTATTACGCGATCCTGGATAGCGCCAATCTGTGGGACCGTCAAGCCGCTCGCAGCTACGTCGCTGCCGGTGCGAAAATCGGTCAGAACCGATGTACAACCCAAAAACAGATTGTCATGATCGCCGTTGCCGATCTGAACCGAAGTATTTCCGGCATGCTGCAACAGATTGCCCCGATGGTCACATGCATGGTGGTCGCGGACCCGTCAATGGCAGACCGTTTCAACGAGTACGGCAGCCTGATTACCAAGGCGTGGTTGGATGTTGATATTTGCATCGACGACGAAAAAATTATGATCGTCGATACACCTGCCGACCAGGCACTGGCCGTATCTCATCACCTGACACATCTGAAATCGGGGGTGCAGTGCGCCACTGATCAGGTCACCATCGGTGTCCCCGACGCAAATGTCATCCCGCAGATTGAACGCGCTCTCAATGCCGGTCGGTTGCCGTACCGAAACCTGTCCGGTCGATCACTGGGAGAGACAGCGCCGGTACGCCTGCTGATCGCCTGTCGAGACTACCTACAGGCGCAGACCTACGACTCGTTTGCATCGCTGGTGCGACATCCAGACCTGTTCCGTTGGGTCAGCAATTCGATCGGCGAAGACGAATGGCTGGGGAATCTCGACAGCTACCAGAATGCCCACCTGCCAGACAAAATTTTGATCTCCCAGAAACTGCCCTTCGGCGATCCCAAACTGATTGACGGTCATCACGATGCCAAAGACCCGGGTTCCAAACTCAGGGCCCGAGCGTCCGCCGAAACCAGTGCATTACTGAATCGGGTTCACACATTGGTGCAGGATCTGCTCAAGCCTCTGGTCGAGGGTACACGTGCGATCGTTGAGTGGAGTTCGCCGTGGACGGAGGTGCTGGTGCGGATCTATGGAAATCAACGTTTGAGCAAATCTGACGATGCCGATCGTGCCACGATCAAAGCTTGCGAGGCGATTTGTGGTGCTTTGGCCAACCAGAAACAGGTTCCGGCCGAATTTGGCACCGTCGTCACCGCTGCTCAAGCGCTCCAATGGGCGCTGGAAGCTGCGTCGGAACAGCGCGTGCTGCCCACGTCCCTACCCGAGGCCGTGGATTTGGCCGGCTGGCTGGACCTGCCACTGGATGATGCGGAGGTCATGATCGTCACCGGTATGAACGATGACGCGGTGCCAACGTCCGAGGTCGGGCATCAGTTTCTGCCAAATGCGCTTTGTGAGCAATTGGAGATTCTGGACAACAACCGCAGGTACGCGCGCGACTGTTATGCCCTGACGGTAATTACGTCTGTGCGCGAGGACTACCTGTTAGTTGTCGGTCGGCACGATGATAAAGAGGAACCCAAAAAGCCCAGCCGTCTGCTGTTCGCTGATTCAGCCGACGTGGCGGCATTGCGGGCCAAGGCGTTTTTTACCTTCCGTGGCCAAAACGAATCCCAGTTCTGGTTGGGAGACTGTTCCAGTCCACCGGATGAACAGCAGTTCGAGATTCCGTTTCCGATTTGTCATCATCCGCTGGAACAAATGAGTGTAACGAAATTCCGGGAGTTTCTTAAATGTCCCTACCGCTTCTATCTGGGCATTATTCTGAAACTGCGAACCGCCACCGATGACTGGCGTGAATTAAGCGGCGGGACCTTTGGCGACCTAGCCCACAATGTTTTAGAAGCCTTTGCCGAAAGCGCGTTACGTGATTCCGCCAATGACCGGCTGATCTTCGAATTCCTTGCTGGCGAACTGGATGAACAGGCGCGGCAATTGTTCTCCAAATCCCGTCTGCCTGCGGTCAGGATTCAGATGCAGCAACTTCGCCACCGGTTGGAACGATTCTCGGTCGCTCAGGCCAACCACCGCCGGCAAGGCTGGCGAATTGTCAGCACCGAAGAACTGCTGGAGCATGCACTGGATGTTGACGGGCAGATTTTTACAATCACGGGGAAGATTGATCGGGTTGATCAACACGAGGCAACCGGCCAGGTGGCGATTTGGGACTATAAGACTTCCGACAAGGGCGAAGGGCCATACAAATCTCACAAGACCCGCAAGAAGTGGAAAGACCTTCAGTTGCCCTTGTATCGACATCTGGTCAAGGAGGTGGCGGCGGTCAGGAACGCCAATCTACAGAATATTACGCTTGGCTATGTGCTGTTGTCCAAAAGCCTAGACGACATCAAATTCGAGCGGGCCGAGTTCAAGCCGGAAGAGTTGAAGGAGGCGGACGAATTGGCGTTTGATTGTATTCGAAAGATTCGTAAAGGGCTGTATTGGCCGCCAGAAGAACTGCCGCCCCAGTTTTCCGAAGACTTTGCCGGCATCTGTCAGGACCACGTTTTCGAAAAATTTGACGTGACTGGCAACACGCCCGAGACGCATGCCGTCCTCGAAAAGGATACAGTGGTGGAACTGCCATGGTAGACCCCAAAACGATTGACGCCGAAATGCGTGAGTACACGCGGAACGAGGTCATCCGCGCCTCGGCAGGAACGGGCAAGACGTTTGCACTTTCCAACCGCTACCTGGTGCTGTTGGCGTCGGGCGTCGAGTGCCAGTCGATCCTCGCGACGACCTTCACCAAAAAGGGCGCCGGCGAAATCCTTGACCGGATTGTGCAACGACTTTCCAATGCCGCACTGTCTGATCAAGATGCAGCAGAACTTTCACAGCAGCTTGATTTTACCATCTCCCGCGCGCACGCTGCCGATGTGCTGTTGGGGCTTTTAAAGAACCTTCATCGACTGGAGATCAGCACGCTGGACAGTTTCTTTAATCGCGTGGCCAAAGTGTTCAGCCTGGAGCTGGGGCTGCCACCTACGTGGGACGTTGTTGAGGAACAACAAATTGAAGTCTTGCGTGATGCCGCAGTACAACATGTGCTGTTGAATGATCAAATCGAAACGTTGTTGAACCTGATGGCGCAGGGCGAGTCTGATCGACGCGTGGCGACGATGATCCTGCAGACGGTCAAGGACGTTTACGAGACCTATCGGGAATCTACCGAAGCAGCCTGGAGGAAACTCAAGGAGCCGCGACAACGATTAAGCGTCGATCAAATGGAGACCTTCAAGCAGGAAGTCGTACATCGGGAGTTTGAAGTTAAACCGACAATGATCAAGCACTGGCGCGTCGTGCAGGAGCTGGTGGCCAACGATCAATGGGACAAAGTCGCCGAACTTAAATCCATCCAAAATATTCTTGATGGCAATCCAACCTACCGCCGTATGAAATTCCCCGCAGACATGCAGCGCTTGTTTGACACATTGATTGTGCAGTGCCGCTGGTGGATTATTCACCGTCTGGCACAGCGGAACCAGTCCACATGGGCGCTGTTGAAGCAGTTTGGTGAGGTGTTTGAGGAATCGAAAGATCAGCTTGGCCAACTGCGATTCGCCGACGTGACCGATCGACTGCGACACATTGCCAATCAATGGACGACGGACCGGTTTTCTTTCCGGCTGGATAACCAGATCCGGCATTTGCTGCTGGACGAGTTCCAAGATACGTCGCCGATACAATGGTCGATTATTCGCCCGTTTGCCAAATCAGTTACCGAAAACGAGGCGGGGGGACGATCGTTTTTCTGCGTAGGCGACATGAAACAGGCGATCTACGGTTGGCGCGGGGGGGTGGCCGAGATTTTTGATCTGGTGGAAGACCATCTGGATAACCTACAGCCTACCGAACCGCTGCTGAAAAGCTTCCGCAGTAGCCCGGTGGTAATCGGATTTGTGAACGAAGTCTTCTCCAAAATAAAACAGTACAACAGCGGTGACCCGATCACCAATGAATCGGTCTGGCATTGGGGCAGGTGGTTTCAGCAACACACCACCGAACGTACGTCCTATAAAGGTTGTGCCACGATTGAGTACGCTGCGGACCACGACAAAAAGGACGCAAACGGCAAAAGTCAGATCGATCAACACACCGCTGCCCGCATCCGCAATCAGAATGTCGATACCGCCACCGTTAATCGGGTCCGACAACTGATCAGAGACTTGCCACCGCACGGAACAATTGGCGTGCTGCTGCGGACCAATAAAGACGTGGGACAGTTGATTTTCGAACTGCAACAGGCGGGCATTGAAGCGTCCGAAGAGGGCGGTAACCCACTGACCGATTCGGCGGCCGTGGAAATGGTCCTGGCCGCGATGCATCTGTGCGATCATCCGGGAGACGATGTGGCCCGGTTCCATGTTTCCAACGGCCCACTGAAGGAATTGTTTGATGTGGTGCCCGAGGGTGACCTTAACCGGGCCGAAAATAAGAAGGCGGTCGCCGGAGGGGCCGCGAAGGTACGACGATTGCTGATGGAGAAGGGCTACGGCCCAACCGTTGAACTGATGGCCGGTTTGTTGGCCCCCCAATGTACGCAGCGTGAGTTACTACGTCTGCAACATCTTGTACGTCTGGCGTTTGGCAGCCCTGAACAGACACAGCAATGGGCGTTGCGCCCGTCGCGATTCGCACAATACGTTCGCGCAATCAAGATCAGCGACCAGAGTTCCGCTCAAGTCCGTGTGATGACGATCCATAAATCAAAGGGGCTGGAATTCGATTCCGTAGTGCTGCCACTAAAGGGCAGCGACCGAAGTTGGTCCGGTTTTCCACCAGCGGTGGTGGAGGGACGCGATTCGCCTACCGAACCCGCGAAAATCGTTACGCGTTACGCCGCCGATGCCCACCAGAAACTGCTCCCGGAAGAGTTTCAACAGGTGTTCACCGACGAAAAACGCCGAACCGTGCGGGAGGCGATGTGCGTGTTATATGTGGCCCTTACTCGTGCCGCACGTTCGATTCACGTCGTGATGTCGATGGGGATCAAACCAGATCCGAAAAAACAGCCGAAATCCATGGGCGGCGTGTTGCTGTCCACCATTGCCCAGGATGCAGAACGTGCCGAAGGAATCATTTATCAGTCTCCGCTGGGAGATGAAAAGTGGTACGAGGACCTGCCAGAACCGGAACAGAAAACAGAGCAGCAAAGCCGGCTGAAGCGTTTTTACTTCGACGCGGTTGCCGATCGGCCCAAAAACACTGTGGTGACGACGATCACTTCCGGGCGTGGCATGGCCCGAGTTAAACCTTCGATGTTGGAAGGCGGTGACCAGATAAAGTTAAGCCAGATCTTCGGCCAACAGGATCAACAGGTTGCGTTGGAGCGCGGGCAATTGATGCACGGCTGTTTTGAGTTGGTACAATGGATTGAAAAAGGGCTGCCGGAAACCGGTCAGTTACGCACACATCTCGAGCGTATCTGCCCCGCATCGACGCTGGTGGGAAAAGTGATCAGCGAATTTTTTGCGTCGATCAAGAAAGATCCGCTGGGCAAGTTATTCAGTTTTCGTGCGTTTGCGGAATTACATCCTGTTCACTTTGACGGCGGCGACAACAGGATGGAAGTACTGAATGAACACCGGTTTGCGGTTAACGTCCCCGGCGATAACGGTATGGAATTGATGGAAGGTGTGGTGGATCGCCTGGTTCTAGTTTACAAGGACGCGCGGCTGATCGCGGCGGACATCATCGATTTTAAAACCGATCACTTGGCCAAGGGTGAGTTGGCGGCGAAAGTGTCCTTCTACAAACCGCAAATGCAGGCCTATCGCCGGGCCGTATCGGTCCAGTTTGACATCGCGCTAAACCAGATCGCCACGCGACTGGCCTTTGTTGGAACGGGGGAAGTCGTGAATCTTGATTTTGCCGAAACTACGGTTGATGCGCTTTCGACGTTATCGCTTCCGCGCACCGCACCGCCGCAAACGGCGGCTGTGCCCAAGACCAAACATGTGGTTTCCAGTACCGTTTCCGCAGAGGGCCTCGAGCAGTCACATGCCGATCGAAAAAAACGCGTGATTAATCAGGGCACGGGTGAAGAAACAGGGCCGCCTAAAAAAGCGGTGCCAAAGAAACGAAAGAAAAAAACAGACTATTCACCAGGGCAGAAGACCCTGTGGGATGATTAATTGTATTGACTCTGCAAACGATAGGGGTAGGGAAGAGTGATTAGCTCTCCCCTCCCTCCGAACCGGACTGGCGGTTCTCCCGCATCCGGCTCTCCAGTTGATAGTCTTACCTCAGAGAGGATTGGCATTCACGAACATGTGCTGCCTTCAAGCTAAACAGCCCCTGTTCCGCGAAGAAGTCATTGCAATAACGTTGATGGTCCGCGCCACGACCTCGACCCTTGCGACCGGCGCGTTTACGAAGAATGCTTCGCAGACGCATCCGGATCCAACTGTCGAGATCCGCAAACGTGGTTCGCCAACAGTGTTTGAAGTATTCAAACCAACCACGCAGTGTGCGGTTGATGTCGGCGATGATCGCCTGCAGGCTGTGCCCATTGGCACGTTTGGTCTTACCGCGAATCGTGTCCTTGAACTTCGCCAAGCTTTTCTTCCGCGGAAAGCGGCGGTGCTTGATGAAACGATAACCAAGGAACTCGAAACCTTCTTCGTCCGCGTGGACGGTTTTGGTTTTGACCGGATGCAGCCTCAGACCGCGGTCGGCGGTCCACGCTTTAACCATGGCCAAAGCCGCTTCGGCTTCTTCGCGGGTAGAGCATTGAATCACTAGGTCATCCGCATAGCGGGTCATCTTGTATCCGGCGTCGGCCATAAGATGGTCCAGATCGTTCAGATACAGATTGCTCAACAGTGGCGAGATAATCGCGCCCTGGGGAGCACCGCAGGATGGGAGTCCAGTGTTCGACACCATCCATAATGTCAGCTTGCAGAAACTTTTCCACCAGACCAATCACCGAGTTGTCCGCCACGTATTTGCGTAGCTCGACAAGCAGACGGTTGTGAGGAATCGTGTCAAAGTAAGACTTCAGGTCCACGTCGACCGTGTATTTGAGGCCCGATTTGAGCAGCCCGTCCACACGACGTAGCGCGTCTTTACAACCCCGGGCGGGGCGAAAGCCGTAGCTGTGCGTAGCAAACTGACGTTCCAGAATCGGTTCAAGCACGTGGCGAAGTGCCGCCTGTACAACGCGATCACGAACTGTAGGAATTCCTAACGGACGCGTTTCGTTGGTGCCCGGTTTGGGAATGTTGACCCGCCGAATCGACTGCGGACGATAGCTTCCGTCCCGCAGTTGCGCCTCAAGCTTGGTCAGATTCCCCACTAGGTTGGCGGTAAAGTCTTCGATCGAAATGTGGTCCACTCCCGCAGCGCCCTTGTTCGAAGCGACCTCGCGGTACGCCGAGTACAGGTTCTGCTGGTGGAAAACCTTATCCATCAGGCTATGCCATTTTCCTCCTCGAACTTCGTTCTTTTCAAGAGTTGCCAACATCGTCGGTTTCCAGACACTTGGTTCTGTCCAAGCCCAGTGGGCGAGGTCTTCTCCTGAGAATCTAGACGACACCCGTTTCCGACCGCTGGCCTGATACGGTGCCGACATTCTTTCGGGTTGTTCTTCCAAGTTATCTTTCTCCTTCGATCTATCTTCCTGCGTCCCTTTGCTCCACCGGCATTACCCGGCTTCAACGCTCATACGGACGCTCTGTCCGCCGCTGGTAGAGACCTCGCAGGCTCGTGGCCCTATGGGAGAGGCTGATCTCCTGCGAACGTCCCGCTGTCGTACCAGACGGGGATCCCTGCTTAATCCGTTTGACCTTCCATTCATTCCACCTCCAACCACCCCTCGATGTCCGTGGTTCGATCTGTTTTACCCACGGCTGACCATCACTGCCTTGATAAACCGGAGTGCCGGTAGATGGCATCTTGAGCTTCGCCTTTAACTAGCAGGCTCGCTAAAATCGACAGGCCGAAACGAGTTCGTCATCCTGCGGACTAAATGTTCACTTCCAGTTGCTCTCCACCCATCCTCTCCAATACGCAGTTACTTTCAGTTAATTTACTCAGATCAAGTAAATGAAGGGACTTACACCCTTCCGATCAAACAAACTCACAGGCGCACTAGCTACCGTCGCCAGACGGTGGAGCGTAAAGGATTGGCTCAGCCTTTCTTTAGCCGTTTGGCTGGGTTACCACCTAGCCGTCGGTGACGCTTGTTTCAAATTCCGTCCACGCTCTGGCGAGCGTAGCCACGTTTGGTGGCAGGGGTGGGTGAATAGTCTGCAAAACGGGTTAAGGTTAAACGTACCCGTAGGTTTGAAACCATTTCCAGGCGTCCTCCAGCGCGGTGTCGATGGATTGAGTTTGATAGCCCAGTTCCTTTTTGGCGCGCGACGAATCCACCCAATGCCGTAACTGTCCCATGCTTGTGGCCCCCGAATTGACTTGCGGCTCCTCTTTCAGGAATCTGGCGGCGAGGTCTCCCAACCGTCCCGCTGTTGCCGCCAGCCAATCAGGCAACACGCCTCTGGGGGCGCGGCGCCCCATCACCCGCGCCATCCGGGTCCATAGATCCAGATAGGTCAGGTTGTCCCCACCCAAAATGTACCTTTGACCGGCGCGTCCGTGTTCGGCGGCGGCAACAACGCCGGCGGCCACATCGCGCACGTCTACCACACTACAGCCGCCCGCTGGCGCGAGCGGAATCCAGTTCTGGTGAATCGCCAACATCATTTCTCCTGACGAAGGCCGCCAGTCCCACGGCCCGACCATAAATCCCGGCAGCACCGTGATGCCATCGAGTCCCTGTTCAACCTCGGCGGCGAAAGCCTCGGAAGCCGCGCGTTTGGAAACGACATAGGAGCAGGCCGGCTTGGAAGGTTCCGTCTGCGTTTCGTTCACCGGTGTGTCGGTGCAGGCCGCCAGCGTATCGACCGTACTGATGTGAATCATGCGAATCCCCTGACGCCGGGCGGCTTGGGCCAGCGTGCGGGTGCCTTCGACATTGATTTTGCGGCTGGCGGCCAGCTTCGACCAGCCCAACTGGATCATGGCGGCCGAGTGAATCAACAGATCGGCATCTCTGATCAACGGGCTGATCCGGGTCGAATCATTCAAATCCACATCCACCGCATCAACGTCTAGGCCGTCCAGCGGTCTGAGGTCGGAAGTCAGACGTTTGGTGGCAGTGATCTGATGCCCTTGATCCAGAAGCGTCCGGACAAGGTTATTACCCAGAAAGCCGGTGGCCCCCGTTACCAAAATTCGCATGGATGATTCCGAAAGTGAGACAATACCGTCGCAATGAGCCGAAGAATGGTGGATTCGGAAAGCGACTTTAACCGATTCACCATTGTGCCCGTTTCGTCTAAAATTCTCAACCATGAGCGCCCACCCCAAAACATCAGAAGCTGCCCAGTACATCCTGCCGAAGATTAAGCCTTTGCAGATCGGGGATGTGGTTGTGGACCCACCAATCCTCCAGGCTCCGATGGCCGGGTTTACGAATTACGCGTTCCGTCAAATCGTACGCGAATACGGTGGAACAGGTCTGATTGCGACCGAAATGGTCAACGCGCGCGGGTTCGTCTGGCTGGATGAGAACGAGGCCGAACATCCGGACCGGTTGTGGGGCGTTCGTGAGGAGGCGCGTCCCTTGGCCGTGCAAATCTGGGACAACCAGCCGGAAACGATGGCCAAAGTTGGTCGCCGACTGGTGGAGGATTATGCGGTCAGCGTGGTTGATATTAATTTCGGCTGTCCGGTCAAACAAGTCACAGAGAAAGCCAAAAGCGGCTCCTATCTGCTTCGCACGCCCGACAAAATGGGTGAGATCATCAGCGCGATCGTCAAAGCCTGTCATCCGACACCGGTGACCGCAAAAATCCGTCTGGGCTGTACGCGCGACAACATCAATGCCATTGACGTGGCCCAGGTGGTCGAAGGTGCCGGAGCCAAAGCGCTAACCGTTCACGGCCGCACGGCTCAGGACATGTTTCGCGGCCATTCGGACTGGGACCGAATCTCGGAAATCAAACCGCATCTGAAAAAAATACCGTTGATCGGCAACGGTGATCTGGACAGCGCCGAAAAGGTTGTCGATGCGTTCCGTCGCTACGATGTCGATGGGGTGATGATCGCCCGCGCGTGCCTAGGACGGCCGTGGCTATTTGCACAAGCCTCTGCCGCGATCAAGGGTGACCCGGTCCCGCCGGACCCCACGCTGGCCCAGCAAAAGCAATGTCTGCTGCATCATTTTGACCTGATCGTTTCGCGCTTTGGAGAGGACAAGGGATCGCAGCTGATGCGTCGTTACGCGTGCTGCTATGCTCAGGGCCGTCGTGGGGCCCGCAAGTTTCGGACTCACGCCGCCAAAGTGCAAAACGCGAAAGAGTTTTATCAGGTGGTTGAGACGTGGTTCCCGACCGACGACGACTGACCCAAACAAAACGTGGCTGCGCTCGCCAGCGTGTGGATGGATTGCTTCTTACTCGATTCACCCTCTGGCGACGGTAGCTACGAAACAGCACTTACCCTACCCCCAAAGATCACCGATACATGCTTTCCCCAGATGCATTGAAAACGTCTCTCAATCAGCGCTCACTCAACCTGATCCATTTGGCTCTCCAGGACCCGCGCAGCAACATTGTCTGGGTGTCACATTCTGGTCCGGCGCAGATATTGGATTTCTCGATTGAGCGTCCCGGCACGATGGCTGACGGAATCACGCTGGCGAAAATTTGTCTGGCGGATTTGGCGGACGTAGCGATCTCGGCATCCACTTCGGCCGATCTGCCGCTCCCGCGCGTGAATGTGGCGACTGATTTTCCGGTGTTGGCCTGCATGGCATCGCAGTATGCGGGCTGGCCGCTGGCTGCCGGGAAGTTTTTCGCGATGTGCAGCGGGCCGGCGCGATCCCTGCGTGGCCAGGAAGATGTTTTGAAGGAACTTGATCTGGTCCACCGCTCGGAAGTCGCGGTGGGGGTGCTAGAGACCAGTTCGGTGCCGACGGCCGATTCGATTGCCGCATTCGCCAGCGACTGTAGCGTCGCTGAATCAAACGTCACCCTTTGCGTGGCGCGTACCGCCAGCCTACCGGGGACGATTCAGGTGGTCGCACGCAGCCTTGAAACGGCAATGCATAAACTGCACGAGGTGGACTTTGACCTGACAACGATAATCAGTGGATTCGGATCAGCGCCGCTGCCTCCGATCGCCGGCGACGATTTGACTTCCCTAGGCTGGACCAACGACGCGATCCTGTATGGGGGATGCGTCAATTTGTTTGTGGATACTGATGATGAAAAAATCGCCAATGTGATCCAGCGCGTGCCCAGTTCCAGTTCGAGCGATTTTGGGACGCCGTTTTTGGACATCTTTAATGCCTACGACAGGGATTTCTACAAAATCGACAAACTCCTCTTTAGTCCCGCTCAGGTGGTGATCAACAACCTGCGCAGCGGACGGACGTATACTGCCGGTGAGATTCGTCACGACATTTTACAAGCGTCTTTTGGCTTGGCGTGCCTGCCGCAAACGGGGGGAAGTGCTGAATGAGAATTGGCGTCCTGGCGGCGGAGGATGGCTGGCACTACCGGGACCTGATCCGCGCCGCTGGAGAGAATTCCAATGCCGGTTATGAACTGACCAGTTTGTCGTTTGGGGATTTGTCGGCCGGGATTGGCGTTCCTCCCACCATGCACACGGCGGGGGGCACGAACATCAACGAGGGGCCGGTTTTTCGCTGTCGGACAAAAAATTTGTTGGCGCTGGACCGGTTGATCGTGCGGATCATGCCCGCTGGCACCCTGCAGCAGATCATCTTCCGGATGGATTTGCTCAACCGCCTGCAGGCCGCGGGCGTGCGGATCATCAATCCACCCCGTGCCGTCGAAATCGCGGTGGACAAATACCTGTCGCTGGCCATGTTGGCCGATGCGGGGATTGCCGTCCCGGAAACCCACGTCGCCCAGACGGTCGATCAGGGGTTGGCATGTTTTGATGGCCTTGATGGGAAAGCGCTATTCAAACCGATCTTCGGTAGCATGGGAAACGGAATCCAGTTGATTCGGGACCGTACCGCAGCGCAATTGTTCTTTAGTGAACAGGTGCGCGCCGGCGAGGTACTGTACTTGCAACGATTTATTGATCACGGTGACAGCGACGTGCGAATCCTCGTGATTGGCGACCACGCCGTCGGAATGCTGCGGCGGCGGCCGGGACAGTGGCTGACAAACGTTGCTCAAGGAGCCACCGGGCACTGCTTTGAGCCCTCGGTTGAGCAACGATCCACGGCGATAGCGGCATGCAGGGCTGTCGGCTGCCGAATTGCGGGAGTGGATTTGCTGACCGATGTCCAAACCGGGGAAGAATATGTGGTAGATATCAACGCGGCACCGGGCTGGCAGGAGATTTCAGCCGTCACAGGAATTGATATTGCGGCGTTGATCCTCGCGGAAGTCTCCCATAACGGTGATGTGTCGGGTTAGTCCGATGGTCCGGGGCGGTGAGTTTGCTCATTCTGCGGAGATGCGTCTGGAGTCATTGAAAGGCCCCGATTATGTTGGCAGTTGGAAATCCTCTATTTCCAAAGCCCAAAAAATGCTCACAATGTTGCTTTTTCATCCAGAGCCTGCCGGGCAGTATCTGGAATGGGAAAGATTGCCGTTTTAATGTTCCGGCAGGCTGGCGAAATGACGTCTGAACCTGCTTCCGAAAAGTTGTGTCGATTTATTTATGTCCAATTCAACGCTTTCCAACTGGACCCCTGCTTCCTGGCGTAAAAAACAGGTGCTCCAACAACCGACCTATCCTGACCAGGAGCAATTGCAGGATGCCGTCAGCCGACTGGCCAAACTGCCACCCTTGGTGACCAGCTGGGAGATCGAAAGTCTTAAACAGCAGCTGGCGATGGCTTCGCGCGGCGAGGCATTTTTGCTTCAGGGGGGAGATTGTTCCGAAAGTCTGGAGGATTGCGAACCGGATTCGCTGGTGCGGAACCTCAAAGTGCTGATGCAGATGGGGTTTGTGTTGATCTACGGGTCAATGAAAAAAGTGGTGCGTGTAGGACGCATCGCCGGCCAGTACGCCAAACCACGCTCCAGTGACAAAGAGACACGCGACGGAGAAACGCTGGATGTGTACCGGGGCGATCTGGTCAACCGTCCGCCGTTCACCGCAAACGATCGCGTGCCGGATCCGGAGCTGTTACTGCGTGGTTACGAACGGGCGGCGTTGACACTGAATTTTATTCGCGGATTGACGGCCGGTGGTTTTGCGGACATGCATCACCCCGAAAACTGGGATTTGGACTTTGCGTCTGAATCTCCCCGCGCTGCCCAGTACCACGAAATGGTTGAATCGATTACGAACTCGTTACGCTTCATGGAAGCGGTGATGGGATCGTCGATCAAACAGGGCCAAGCGGTGGAGGTATTTACATCGCACGAGGCACTGCATCTGGAGTATGAACAGGCACAGACGCGTCGCGTGCCCCGTCGTGACGGCTGGTACAACATGAGCACGCATTTTCCGTGGCTGGGATACCGAACGCGCGATGTAAACGGGGCTCATGTCGAATATCTCAAAGGCATCTGCAACCCGGTCGGAATCAAGGTCGGCCCAAAATTCGATCCTGATGAGTTGATCAATCTGATCCGCGTGCTGAACCCGGAGGAGGAAGAGGGACGCATTACCCTAATCCACCGCTACGGTGCAGAAGACGTGGCGGAAAAGCTTCCGGTAATTATTGATGCGATCCAAGAGGCGGGAGTCAGTGTGTTGCATACTTGCGACCCGATGCATGGCAACACGTTTTCGACCAATTCGGGGATCAAAACTCGCAGCTTTGATAAAATCTTCTCCGAACTGGAATCGCAGTTCCGCATTCACGAAGAGAAGGGCACAATTTTGGGAGGCGTTCACCTAGAGCTGACAGGGGACAACGTGACCGAGTGCATCGGTGGCGTGAGTAACCTGGCAGAACCCGATCTGGAACGCGCCTACAAGAGTGCGGTCGATCCGCGACTAAATTATGATCAAGCGATGGAGATGGCGTTTTCGATCGCGGAACATATGAAAACTAAACGCGGCAATGGTAACGGCAATGGTGGCAACGACCCAAGCGGGCGGTAGCGGCGGACAGGGATTGTCGCATCGCTAACCTTTCACATTTGTCGCAAAGGGACTCCGGGAAATCATGGCAACATCTGGCTCCATCTCGAAAACGCAACGATCAGCGCTCATTCGCTGTGAGAAGCGTATAGGA
This sequence comes from uncultured Pirellulaceae bacterium, assembly GCA_937967505.1. Taxonomy (GTDB): domain Bacteria; phylum Planctomycetota; class Planctomycetia; order Pirellulales; family Pirellulaceae; genus Mariniblastus. The sequence continues at coordinate 45,483 of CALCJM010000107.1, forward strand.
TACCAGTTCCGTGACCCGACGTTGTTGCTCGAAGCGATTACGCACTCATCGATTGCCAACTGCCGACGAGATTCAAACGAGCGTCTGGAATTCCTTGGCGATTCGATTTTGGGGTTTGTGGTTTGCGAGTATTTGTTTCACCGGTTTCCCGATTTGCTCGAAGGTGATCTGACGAAGATCAAATCGTATGTGGTCAGTCGTCGGACGTGCGGCCAGATTGGCAAGGAGATGGATTTTGCCAGCCTGTTGGTGGTCGGCAAAGGCATCGGCAGTCCCGGGCAGGTCCCCGCATCGCTGTTGGCCAACGCGTTTGAATCGATCGTTGGGGCGATCTATATTGACGGTGGCATTGATCCAGCCAAGGCATTTTTGATGCCTCATCTGGAGCGCTTTGTTGCCGAGGCGATTGATGGCGGTTTGGATATTAATTTTAAATCTGAACTCCAGCAGTACGCTCAAAAACGTTTTGGACTGCCGCCTTATTATCATCTGCTTTCCGATTCAGGGCCTGACCATTCCAAGTGGTTCAATGTTGCAGCTCAGGTGGACAAGAAAGTTTTCCGGGCCGCATGGGGGAAGAATAAAAAGCAGGCCGAGCAGCGTGCTGCGGCCAATGCTCTGGCGGAGTTGGCAAACAAAGAAATCCCCTATGCCGATGAAGTCCCCCAAACGTAGAGCTTGGTCTTCACACTGCCGGCAAGACGTGGCTACGCTCGCCAGAGTGTGGATGACCTGGAGTTGACATCGACGGCAACGATTTTCTCCAGTGCTCCACCGTCTGGCGACGGTAGCCACGTTGGTGGGCCCGAACGCTGGCAAGACGTGGCTACGCTCGCCAGAGTGTGGATGACCTGGAGTTGACATCGCCGGCAACGATTTTCTCCAATGCTCCACCGTCTGGCGACGGTAGCTACGTTGGTAGGCCCGAATGCTGACAAGACGTGGCTACGCTCGCCAGAGCGTGGATGACCTGGAGTTGACATCGACGGCAGCGATTTTCTCCAATGCTCCAC
>CALCJM010000108.1 GCA_937967505.1 uncultured Pirellulaceae bacterium
CTGGTATAGGTCAACCAGTGTCGCGGCGGTGGTATCGAGATCGAATTTACCTGTTGTGATGTCTTCCAGTTGGTCGGCAGTCGTCAATAGCAACAGCACCTGCGACTCGCTGGCGGCCTGCTGATTTTCAGCCAGGTGATCCAGCAGATCTTCCATGCGGTGGGACAGGCGGGTAATGGCTTCGGCACCGACGGCTCCGGCGGCTCCTTTGAGCGTGTGAGAGGCGCGGCGGACATCACCCAGTGCACTCATGTCTGCACCGTTGTCGCGGATCTTGTCCAGCCCGTCATAGATGGTTCGCATGTGTTCTTCGGCTTCTTCGCTGAAGATCTCAACCAGTTCGGGAGACATGTTGCCTCCGGCTTTTAGTTGGTCGATGACTTCCTGAAGATCGATTTTGCTGTTCTCAGACATGGCGTTTCCTGTCAAACCGTTGACTTGGGGATTTTGATTAGGGAAGGGGATCTATCGTTCAATTAATGGGAGCTGTTGCAGCCCGAAACGTTGTGTTTCGGGCTGCGGAGAAGATCGCCCGAACGGCGCTGACAGAATGTAGGGTTCTGTCAGCGCGGGTTCGGTAATCTTCGTTACCGATCCCGTCCTGATGTGGACAGGGTGGCAACAGAAGTCTTGAAACGGCCAGTCATGCCGGCCGTTTCCAGTTTTTGGCTGGCAGACTAAACAGCAGCCTCTTTGTCGCTGAGGAAGGCCTTCAGATTCTTCATGCCTTCGTCAGTGTAAAGATCGGCGTCACCGTTGAGCATTGCGGAGTAGTAATTGCGATCGCCGTCGCGGCCAGCTTTAATCTCTTCACTGGTAATCGCAGCGGCTCCCATACCCCAGTTGGCGAAGTGCCGCTTGGTTGCCGGTTCGATAAAGCGAACGCGTGAACCGATGTGACGAGGATCCTTTTCAATCTTCTCGTACAGGCTTAGCACTTCTCCGTAAGGGCCTTCCAGCACCTGCAGGAATCGGGTGTTGGTGTGCAGGAGGATACCTGTCAGATTCTGTGTCGGATTGTTCTCACGGGCTGTGGCAACAATCTTCTGGATTTCAGCATCGTCGCAAGAGATTGAGCGAGCACTTGTGTAAACCAGACGGCACATCTGCTCGGGCTTCATGTCGCCGGACATCTGACGCAAGTTTCCTGTGGCACCATGCATCAACGTATTCATTTCGCTGATGCCTTCGAGCACGTCAAATTCCTGAGCTTCGACTTCACCGACTTTAAACTGAGCCACAGACTCACGAAGCTGGTTCGCAAGACCGGTCAGCTGCCCCACCGACTGCGTCGCAGTACGGGACTTGTCCGCCGACTCTTTTGTGGTTTCAGAAATTCGAGTCATGGTAGACGCAATTTCTGTCGCTGCATTGGCCTGCTGAGTCGCTGAAGACGACACTTCTGTAATCAGGTATTCCAGCTGCTGGGACACTTTGTCAATTTCGTCCAGAGTTTGACCAGCCTGAGTCGCCAGTTCAGAACCCTCGACAACCTCACGGGTGGATTCTTCCATGTCCGTGATCGCTTCAGAGGTTTCTGTCTGAATCGCCTTAATCAGCGTCGAGATCTGCTTGGTCGCATCAGTGGATCGTTCAGCAAGACGCTCAACCTCTTCCGCAACCACCGCAAAACCCTGTCCCGCATCACCGGCCATCGCCGCCTGAATCGACGCATTAAGAGCCAGAATCGATGTTCGGTCAGCAATATCAGAAATCAGCTGAACAATCTCACCAATCTCCTGGGAAGATTCACCCAGACGCTTAATCCTTTTCGATGTCGCCTGCACCTGCTCACGGATGCGATCCATGCCTTCCACCGTATTGGACACCGCCTCCATACCGCGCGAGGCAGTTTCACGAGCTTGCTTCGCAACCGTCGCCGAACCTTCGGACTGTTCTGCCACCAGCTGAATCTGTTCCGTAATTTCCAGAACGCGTTCAGAGGCCGTTCCAATCTCGTTCGCCTGAGCATCAGATTCCTCTGACAGCTGGTTGGAAACGTTTGCCAGCGATCCCGCAGATGTGGTCACCTGGTTCGTCGCGTTCTGCACACGACCAACAAGCGTCTTCAGTTGCTGGGTCATATGGTTAACCGTACCGGCGATCGATCCGGTAATGTCTTCCTTCACCTCGGCATCAATCGTAAGATCACCCGCCGCGATGTTTTCCATCTCGCCAATCAGGCTTTCAATCGAGTTCTGAATTTCTTCTCGTTCATCGTTGGACTGAATCAGCGACAGAGTTGTATCGCACATCGCGTTCAACGAGATCGCCACATCACCAAGTTCGTCACTGGTGATTTTTTCCGCACGAGCGTCGAACATACCGATACCAATACTTCCAAGCATGTCATTAATCGAGTTCGCCTGACGGGTAATACGATTCGCCGCCCAAGCAACACCGCCCAGACCCACGAGGAAGACCGGAATAACCCACAAAGAACCGAATACAACATCCTGAACCGTCAACGGTTCAAAAACTTCCTGAACGTCAATTTCTGACATCAACGCCCATGTGGTTGCCGGCACGTTTTCGGTTCCCGGATGAATCGTCACCGGAGCCCACGAACTGTATACGGGAAGACCACGGTAATCCGCGATCTTCTTTCGACCCGTGTTACCCGCAGTCGCGTCCACCGAGGCTTCGGTGGTAACTTTCAGTTCATCGTTCATGATCGTGGTCGGTTTCGTAATGTAACCCTGCGAGACCAGACCGGGGCCGTTGATAGGGTCGTCCTGAACAAAACGAGAGTCATTACGCATGAGGCCTTCCGGTCCAACCGCGTAAGTTTCACCCGTGTCTCCCAGACCGGTACGTTCGTCGAGAATACCGGAAATCTTGTCCAGAGGCATCTGGAAGATTGCCACGCCGACCTTTTTATCTCCATCGTAAACAGGAGAGGAAATGAAGGAGGCGGGAGCTTCGTAAGAAGGCGTGTAATACTTGTAGTCAACCAGGAAGGTTTGCTCGGGAGATGTCGCGTTGGCGGCCAGCTCAAAAGCGCGGGCAAAGTTGGTTTTGCTGTAAGGGCCGTCTTTCAGACTGGTGGTATAGTCCATCTCCTTAAAAACGGAGTAAACGATGTCGCCAGAATTCAGATCGCACAAGAAGATATCGTAGTAACCAAACTTGTTCAGGTAACTTCGAACCATCGGGTGGTACTTGCCGTGCAACCGGCTGTAGGTTGATCCGTCGGATGCCGCGTCCAGCGTTTCCTTCGATCCCAGTGGATTGGGATTGTTGGAAATATACTGGTACTGGAGGTAGATTGAATCTTCATCCAGCGGTGTAATCAGAGGCTTGAGGCTTGGCTGGTTGCCGGTGATACTGGCGTACTCTCTTCCAAACTCATTCCTATAGTAGCCCAGCAGGCTGTCTTTCATCTTCTGCATTTGCGCTTCATCGACCTCGACTTCTGCGCGAGCCTTTGAAAGCGCTGCGGGGAACTGCTTCATCGCATCCACGATCGCCAGGTTCTGGCTGAATGTTTTCATCTGGTTATCGATCTGACCGAAATAATCTTCGATCTGTTTCGACTTAACGGTACGAATTGATTCCAGCTGGGCCAAAGCCTGAGTCTCGATACCGTTGGCAGCCGAACGGTACATCGAAATACCCAGCAACGCCATCGGCAGGAGAGCCACCGCGACCAACAGGAAGAGCAGTTTGTTTCGAATCTTTCCGGAGACCCATTGGTATGCGGACAATCCTTTGATTTGATCTTTCAAAGCCATTTTGTTTTCCTCTGTGTTCTTCTTTTAAGGGGTGATTTTTTGACGAGAGCCTTTTTGAATTGACGGCCACGTCAGTCGAAAACAAGGACATTCGTTGAAATAAACAAGCGACACGCGTCGCATCTCGAACGTCTCCGATAATTTCGTTACGTCGCTGCATATGCGGACAATTCCGCACAGCCAAGTAACAAGTCGGGGTCGATCAAGACGGTGGTCGCCTGATCGGTGACCGAAATGCCATCAGAAAAGTTGGCAATTCGATCGGACAAGCCGGAGAGTGCACCCCGTTCACTGTTGAGGTGGCGAATTCCCAGCACGCGGTCCACCACCAGTGCCGTGCTGGAAGCATGGCGAGCACTGCGGACCACAATGATTTTTTCTCCGACCGCAGTGCGGTCAGTTGTCAGATTCAACAGGTTGCGGAAATCCGTCACCGACAGAATCTGACCACGCAAGTTAGTCACACCGCGAAGCCAGTTTGGCGTTCTGGGGAGTGATGTGACCTTGCCACAACGATCGATTTCCAGCACACCATCAAGGGGCAGGCCAAACTGTCGATCACCGATTTCGAAAACGACGTGACGCACGCCCGTTTCCTGTTGTGTTTCTTTTTTCTGTGCGGCAGCATTGGACTGGAGTTGTTCCGGCAGATTGCCTTCGTCGATGGCCGAGGAAACCTTCTTCAGCAAATCATCTAGGGCCGCACCAGGGTCATCGGATGCGTTGGCGTCGGCCAGCATGTTGGCTAGCGCAGCGATATCGGCGGCATCATCGGAGCCGCCATTTTCAGTTGCCGGGGTCGTCGGGGCATCCGACATCCCTTCGTCCCAGTTCATGGCCTGGTCGCCGAAGGCGGCCGCCAGAGCGGCCTGAAGGTCCGGAGTGACCGGATCGTCACTGTTGGGGAGATCTGTATCTGACATGATTTTGCTTGCGGTTTAATTTAAAGGGTTAAGGGAATCAGCTTTAATCCGTAAAGCTGTGCAAGTTCTGGAGGATGAGAGATGGGTTATCCAGGTTCTTTCGTGCTTGATCAGGCTTCGCTGAATTCCACCAATTCATCTAGGGCGGTCAGCAGGTCTTTGGCGACAATAGGTTTTGACAGATACGCATCGGCGCCCTGTCGTTGCCCCCAAATTCTGTCTCGTTCTTGGTCTTTGGCGGTTACCATCAAGATCTTGATCGCCAGATCTGGGTCGGCCTTGATGGTGCGGCAGACCTGGTATCCGTTTTTCTTGGGGAGGACAATATCCAGGACAACAACTTCCGGATGGTGTTCTCTGACAAGCTCTAGCGCCTGTTCGCCGTCTTCGGCAGTGATGACGGTGTAACCTGCATCGCCGATAATCTGCGCCGCTTGCTGACGTGCCGTGGGGCTGTCTTCAACGACCAGAATCTTGATTCCTTCACTCATAATGTCTCGCTGGGGTGGATTCCTTCGTCTGCGTCCGATTCTCCTGAATCGCCGGCGGTCTCTCATCCCAACCGGTTCGCATGCTGTCTCTACAGCGGGTTTACCATGACTCTTTTAACTCACGGACAAACACAACCGTGCTTTGATCAATCTGTTTGCCCAACGGTGACTCAAACCCAACGACTACAATCGCGTGGTACAGTACCGTTGCACAGGCGCGAATCAGCGCCAGCCCCAGACTCTCGTAAGTGCGTTTGATGTTTTCGTTGTCCTCAGCGCCACCGAAGGTGCGTTTGAGAGCACTGCCCCACGAACGCGTCTTCTGCACGGCGGTGTAAGCCGAACTTTCATCAAGCGCCTTGACGATTTCCTCACGGGTCTGTTCGGCCTCTTCGCCATTGAAAAACTGGTCAGAGAACGAAAGGAGTTTGGAGAGAATTCTGTTGGCCGTGTTCGATGCGTCCTTCATGTGCTCTTCGCGCCCTACCTCTTTGGCAGTTGCGATCAGAGACTCCAGATGACAGATCAAATCGACGCAGGCAATCTCCAATTCAGCCTGATCAACCGAACGCGTCGCGTTGGCAGACACAGGCTGGGTTTCGTTGGGAGCATTAGTTGGATTCATGGCTAGGTTTCTTGTACGCAAAATTGATAAGGGAGCTTTGCTGTTTTAAGAGCCTGCCGATTCATACGAATCGTGAAAAACAGACTCAGATGTTTCTATCCCTGGTGCCGGCATGCCGACACCCAGCGTTAGACCGCGATGCCAGCGTGCTGTCGCACTTTGCTGACCAAATCATTCGATTCAAATGGCTTGACAATGTAGTCATTGCAACCGGCCATCTTCCCGCGCATTTTGTCGAACACACCGTCCTTGCCCGAAAGCATGATGACGGGAATATGCTTGGTGCGATCGTACTTTTTGACGAACTTGCACAACTGGTAACCGCCCAAACGAGGCATGTTGATGTCCGACAAAATCACGTCCGGCAGTTGCTCGGACAGGACGGTCAACGCTTCGACACCGTCAGCAACCGAGATCACTTCAAATCCCTGACGCTCAAGGGTCATCGTCAACAGTTTGCGAATGGTCGGGCTATCATCAACCGCCAGAACCAACGGGCGGTCCTCCGCAGGTGCCGCAGGCACTTCTTCGGCAACCGGTGCAAGTGTCTCTTGGACATCCTGCGTCAGTTCAACGATATCCTGCTGGATGGTTTCCTCGACTTCTGTTTCTTCGGCGGCGACTGGCAGGGTCGCTGCTGCTGCGGTGGCAGCCGCTGCAGCTGTTGCAGCAATGGCCGCAGCTGTTTCAGCAGCCTTCTCCTCGGCGGCTTTCTCCTCAGCGGCAATCCGGGCAGCTTCTGCAGCCGCTTCGGCTTCTGCCTGGGCAGCAGCCTCCGCTGCGGCAACGGCGGCGGCTTCTGCAGCAGCCTTTTCTTCTTCTTTCCGCTTGGCTGCGGCTTCGGCTTCCGCGTGCAGGCGATCGAGTTCAGCCTGAGCTTCTGCTTTGCGTTGCGCTTCGGCCTCAGCTTCTGCGGCGGCAGCTTCATCAGCCAAACGTGCAGCCTCTGCTGCTTCTTCTGCTGCGGCGGCTTCTTCAGCGGCAGCAGCAGCAGCTTCGATAGCGGCAGCTTCTGATTCCAGACGAGCGGCCTCGGCAGCCATCTCTTCTTCCTGTTTTGCTGCTTCGGCTTCCAGCTCTTTCAGTTCCTGGGCCGAGACTGCGGCGATTGCGTCCTGCCCGGAATCGGCGGCTTCGTCGGTCGCCTCTTCAGCAACCGCCTCTTCAGCAACCGCTTCTTCTGTCTCTTCAGCGACCGCTCCTTCCGATTCTTCTGTTTCAGCAACAGGTTCCTCTTCGGTGGTCGCTTCGGCGACTGCCTCTTCTGTTTCTTCAGCGACCACTTCTTCAGCGGTTGCTTCTTCTGTTTTTCCAGCGACCGTCTCTTCAGTCTCTTCAGCAACCACCTCTTCCGATTCCTCTGTTTCGGCAACAGCGTCATCTTCGGTTGTATCTTCAGCAACTGATTCTTCCGTTTCATCTGAAACAGCTTCCTCAGTCTCTTCTGAGACGGTTTCGTTCTCTACGTCAGCTTGATCTTCTGCACCAGCCACTGCCTCCGAATGACCGGCTTCTACAGTCGCATCTTCTTCGGACGTTGTTACGTCGGCGATGGCTGTTGAATCTTTCGATTCGGTGTCATCGACAACATTATCCAGTCCGGCGGCAATCTCCTGAATGCCGGACAACCATTCGAGACCGTTGAGAGCGATACTGTTGTCAGCATCGAGCTCAAGAACGCGATAGAGCGCCTCCTCAGTGTCAGAGAACGATTGACTGGTCCACGCTTGCATCAGCCAGGCTTCTGCAGTTTGGTTTTCGTCGGTCAGTTCTGATTGGAGAGCTTCTCGGCCTTGCTCGCAGTTTCCAGTGAGGATTGCGTGAGCCGCTTTGCACAATGAGGTAGAGGTTTTCGCGTTCATTTGGATCAGTTTCAATTGGGTGGAGAGCTAAACGTTTGCGGAGTCGATGACGGGATATCGATAGTTTGCCGCAAGCCGACAATTACTTTTTCTGGTAGGCGTCGATGCCTTCTTCTTTCCAAATGTTCAATGTCTTTGAGTCACTTGGGTTGATTTTCACGCCGATCGCGTTGACAGGAAAATCAAATTTCTTTTGGATTTCGATCCAGTTTTTCTTTACGTTCTCTGGTACAGCCATGGAAAGGCTCCTTGCAAGTTGGGTAAAATGTGTTGATATCCAAAGGTTTTTGGATCTAAAGGAATATAGGTCGCGTTTAGCAGAGGAGCCTGAAAAATCTCAGCGCCCCGGTTCGTCCTCCGTGTCTGTGTTGACGATCGAAGCGTAACATTCGTGCAATCCCCTCAAATCGTCATAGGCAGATCCATCGGGATCAATCGGCCCAACGACCGCGATTGACAAATGTCCCAGGCCCGGCAGAAACACGTTGCCTGCAATGTCATGCACGTTCTCTAGGGTGACCGCGTCGATATCTTCAAGGATCCGGCTGGCATCAATCGATTTACCGAAATGAAAATTCTGGGTGGCCAGACGTGCTACGCGATTGGGGATCACATCTGCAGCCAGGCGGCTTTGACCACGCACCTGCATTTTGGCTTTCCACAGCTCCTCTTCGCCGATCGGATTCTGGCCAACGGACATTGCTGTTAGCTCGAACAGAATGACTTGCAGCGTCGCCAGCAGATTGTCGGGGCTGGTCACCCCTTCAATCAGCAACATGCCACCGCGTTGATAGGCGATGATTTCTGAAGAAATCGCGTAAGCCATTCCGCTTTTTTCACGCACCGCACGGTAAAAACGGGAACTCATCCCGCCCCCGATGGCACAATTAACCACGTGCAGTCCATGCCGCAGCGGGCTGGTGTAATTGGGCAGCGGAATCGCAATATTGAATGTGCACTGGTTGGTATTAAGATGCGTAATCTCAACGCCGCCTCGCGCAATCGCCTCGTGCGCAGGCCGCTGAATCGAGTGGCCACGTAACGTCCAAAACGCATCTTGTGCCTGTTCGACAATGGAGTCGTGATCGGTAGCTCCCGCTGCTGCCACGATAATGCGATCAGGCGTGTAATTTTTTGAAATGAAACCGATCACATCCGAACGTGTCAGTCGGGTCACATCATCAACACGACCGGTAATCGAACCGGCCAGTGAATCGTCGCCCCACATCAGTTTTTTGATGGATTGCAATGCAAGGTGTGATGGATGGTCGTCGTACTGGCGAATCTCTTGGCACACGACATCTTTTTCACGCTCCAACGCCGCTTCCGGGAAGCTACTGGCAACCAAAATGTCTCCCAGCAGATCAAACGCATAACTGACATAGTCTTCCAGAACATGCGCGTAAAAGCATGTGTAATCGGGAGCGGTAAATGCCCCCAGTTGCCCGCCGGCGGTATCGATTAATTCCGCTAATTGAGCACTGTTTCGGAGCGGGGTGCCAAGGAACAGGGCGTGTTCGCAAAGATGTGCCAACCCTGACTGGTTGGCGGATTCGTCCTGCGGTCCAGCATCAACCAATACCGAAACACCTGCACTCCCTGTGTGAGGAATGTGTTCGGTGATAACCCTGACCCCATTTTCGAGGCGGGTAAATCGGGTTTGGGGAGATGCCTGAATCATTAAGCCAATCCGTGGTTAGTGCTGGACGCTTTGATGTCTCCTTGGACAACAGCAAAACGCTCATTCCGTTGCGAAACAGCCCCTGCGTGTCAGGTTGACTATTTCGGTCAGCGAAGTGTAGCCCACAGTTAGTGCTGGGCGATTTTGGCAAGTGCAACCGGCAAAGAAAGATCTGATTTCTGCGATGAGAGATCGGGTTGCACGGACAGATCGTGTTCCGCAACTGTTAGCGGTCGTACCGCACAAAACTGTCGCTACTGTCGCCTGACAGCGGCATGCATCAGACGACCTAATGAGAAAGAACAGGCCATCCCAACCACTGCGCAACTTAGGCAACTGGCAGTTAGGAATTGACCATCCGTTGGCGGCGCTGCCAGCGTCGGAGCGAAGCTGGCAGCATCGCCAACGGTAAGCTTTCAACTGCCAATCGCCTTACAATCGCCTTATATTGTTGCGATGAAACCGCCCCGCGCTCTGGAGAACGCAGTTGAGCCACCGCAGTTGAGCCACAAGTGGGCGTACCTCCAGCGATGCCGTCAACGCTACGGTAAAACTTCTGTCTATTTCAGTTTTTTATTTTGCATTTTCTAATCCTGACCTAGGTTTCAGTAACGGGCAGGTGACTCTCCAGCCCAAAACAATCAACTCCCCGCCCAGAAAAACTTAGGTGAAACAGTGAACTCATCAATACTTGTAACCGGATTCGTAGTCGTCGGTGTTGGCGCTATGGCTGTATTCTTCGCTCCGTTTGGCTCAAACGACACGTCCACTCCCGAACTGGCAGGAGCGTACCAGACAGGTAAAGTTCAGTCCGTAAAAGTTGCTGCTCCCTCCAAAGCCAACGTCAACTCCGAGGTCGACAACGAGCCTTTTGTCTGGGAAAACACGAAGAAGCCTGTCTCTGGTTCAGATATTCTGGACGATCTTGACACGGATAAAGCTGCCGTCAAGGAAAACAACAAGCCACGCGGGTTGGCTGCCAAGCCTCAAAAGAAGCCAGTCAGCTCAAATAGTGGCATTGGCCTTGATGACCTGAACGACTCAACTGCCGACGTCGATCTGGATTCATTCTTTGGCCCGTCACAAACAACCAAAAAACCTTTGGCGCAACCTTCTAAAAAAACTACAGAACGCCAATCGGCGGCACCGTTTGCCGACAACGTCAAAAAGACCGCACCAACAAAGCAGTTTCCCGTTGCCCCCCGGGAAATGGCACCTCAGAAGCTGGTCTCAGAGAAAGTCACTGCCAAAGCCGCTCCTCCAAAAGTATCTGAATCCAAAGCATCTCCACTTGTCAAATCAGCACCAGTGAATGAGACGGATATGTTTACATTTTCTCCGAAGTCCAATGATGCTCCAAATTTTGCTCCGGGAGGATCACCAGAACTGGACGCCCCTGAAATCGAACCTGCGGAAAAAAGCAGCGTGGCCACCAAGCCAAAAACCGATAGCTCGGAGATCTCTGGATCGCTGCAACCGGTTGTGACCGCACCAGTCGACAAAGCACAAGTGATTTCAAAAGTGAAAATCACCAACCCGCAGGCTACCGGACTTACGGTAACCTTCCTGGTCAATGGGCAGAAAGTCGCACTTAAGCCGCGTCAATCTTATGTGATTCGCAAGGCCGATGAGGTGCAGGTAAAGTTTAGCCGCGGCGGATCATTTGGGTTTGCCGAACAATCGCTGACTGAAGGCGACTACCGCTTCAGCGTTTCGCGCGAATCGGGTTGGAACCTGATGCAGTAAATCCAGATGCCGATTACCGCAATAAAACAGCCAAACAGAAGCCTTCTTCACAGCGATGTGGAGAAGGCTTTCTTTATGGCTGCCGGGATGTGCATTACGACAAAGTGACAGCACTTTCAAATATTTTGCTTTTGTGCCAGATCGGGGTTGACCCGGTTTTCAAACGTACGTAATTACGTCCTCGCAGAGCCTTGCCGCGCAAGGTCCGCCATTGCCGAATGTCAGGCAGCAACGGTCTGCAACAACAAATCAGAGTCTGATCAGCTGAAACGGATTTCAGCGTTTGGGCAGGACGAGGAAACATGACCATGGTTGTTTCTTCCGAAGCCCGGTCATTCAAATAATTGAAAAACTAGCGTCACAAGACAAGGAGAGTTGCGTGAAAGCCTCCGCGTGTTTTCAGCAGGGAATTCTGGCTTCGGCCATGATCATTTCATTGGCCATTGCATCGCCAGTGTCGTACGGGCAGACATCTGCGCCAACGCCCAGTCAGCAATATGAAACGAACTCTCCCCAGCACTGGTTGGGGCAAGCCCAACAGATGATGGCCGAGGGACGTTTCGAAGTCGCTCAGCAGTACATCCAGCTGGCAGAGTCCATGCTTGAGAAACAGCCCAACGCTGTTTTGGAGTACTCGCCTGCAATGGCGCGGCAGCAACTGCAGGCACTAATGTCTCCGGCTACCGCCCCGGGCGAGCAGCAACCGCTGGTTCAGCAGGACCTACAATCCGCCGGAACCGCTTTGTTGGCCGCCCGCCAGTCACTGGCCGTCGGTGATGTCGAAACGGCATTCGCAAGCGTCACCGCTGCCAAATCACTGGCGTCCGACTTCAGCCAGCTCGGTGACTCGCCGCAGGCTATTGAAGCACTGCTTCAAAAACAGGGACAGCTTGCCGACATGCGAGCTCAAGCCGACCCGGATTACAACCGCCAGGCAGCAGCGTTTCTGATGAATCAGGCTCAGACGTTGGTCAAATACAAGGACGTGCGAACGTCTCGAATGTTGGTTGAACAGGCGCAGCAGTTTCAGGTGGCCTTCACACCGGAGATGGGCGACCCTCAGCAGTTGCTGAAGGCAATTGACGCCATGACGGAATCCACACCGGAATCTGTTGCCAAAGCCACCGCAAAAAAGAAAGCTTTGAGCCTTCTGTCACAGGCGCAGCTTGCCGTTGATCAGAAGCGCTGGTCAGCCGCAACGGATTTGGTCAACCAAACCAGGGCGCTGGGCCTGTCCGACAGTGATTATGATGTCGATCAGATTCGCCCGTGGCAACTGGAACTAAAAATTCAGAACGGTCAAAAGAACTCTGTCGCTCAAGCGTCCGCGACGGAAGAAAGTGCTTTCGCTCCCGGCGGTCAGTTTGTCGGCGACGTGGCACAGGCCGACTTTGTTCCATCAGAAGACACGACCAAAAACGTCACGGTAGCCGCGGCGTTGCCGGTCGAATCAACGCTGTCCGATGTAAAGGACGCGATGGCGCTGTACCGGTCTGGTGTTGATGCACTGAACGGGGACGACATCGGTCGCGCCGGTGAATTTTTCCGACTGGCCATGCAGCATCAGGAAGAGCTGACCCCTGCGGCCAGGATGATGATCCAGAACTTCAATTCACAAACGCCGATACGAGACGACAATGTCATCCCGGCACAGGCGCAAAGCACACTGGACTTGGACAAAATCCGTAACGAACAGCAGGCTGCGTTCCGCAAACTCCAGTCAACGATCTACAAAGAGCGTGCTGATGCGGAGAAGCTGCTGGAGAAAAGTCCCAATCAGGCATTGGCAAAATTGACGGCCGTACGAACCCGAATTGCATCGGCCAATCTTGCACCGGAAACGCAGCGTCCATTGCTGACGCTGATTGAGCGTGACATCACAGAGATTCAGGCTTACATCGAAGAGAACCTCTCCGAGATTCTCAACGAAGAACAAAATGAAGCGGCCAGAGATCTGGTAGAACGTCGCGCTCAACGTCGCATTGACAATGACGAACAAATCGCAAGGTTGGTCGAGGAGTACAATGTATTGATCAATGAACGTCGTTTTGACGAAGCCGGTCGCCTTGTTCAACAGGCCAATGAACTGGCACCCGATCTGGAAGTCGTTGCCGTGATGAGCGAAAAATTCCGGGCTGAACGAAACACCCAAATCGCACTGGACATCAAAGCCCGTCGCGAGGAAGGAAACATGTATGGCATCCAGGCCGCCGAGCGAGCCGGGATTATGATGGACGAACAGATTCCGTTACAGTTTGCCGATGCGGACGACTGGAATGAAAAATCACGGGCACGTCTCGATCGACTTGAGAACTCACGATACTCCAGTGACGCCGAACGCAATATCTGGAGAACGCTTCGCCAAACCGAAGTGGAAGGCGAATACGTCGGTACGCTGGCCGAAGCGATGGGGCAATTGGCCAATCAGGCCGGAGTCAATATCGTGTTTGACAACGTTGCACTGGAAGACGCCAACATCCAAACCGACCAATTGATCAATGTTCCGCTGACCAATCCGGTCAAACTGGAAAACGCGCTCAATATCATTTTGGATAACGCTCGACTGGCATTCTCCGTAGAGAACGAAGTTATCAAAGTGACCACTCCGGAATCCAAGCGTGGTAAAACCAAAGCTGAAACGTACTACATTGGTGATCTCGTAATGCCAATGCAGGTTCGCCGGAACCCGATGGACATGATTTGGAACAACAACCCCTATCAAGGCCGCGGATACGGTAATAACAACGGTGGCGTGATGAACGTCAATGGAGCCAATCCCTCGACCATCCCGCCTGCAGCAGGAACCAGTACCCTGGCGATGGCTCAACAGTTGGGTGGTGGAATCCAGGGGAACCCGTTCGGCGGTGCCGGCGGTGGACAACCGAATTATAGCGGACCCGCATACGGCAGCCCGGCCTACGGAGCGGTTGGTGGTGGCCAGTTGGGCGGGATCACCGAAGCTGACTTCACACCACTGATCGAACTGATTCAATCTACGATTCAGAGTGACTCGTGGGAAGACAGTGGAACAGGCGAAGGAACCATTCAGGCCTATCCGGCCAACCTTTCGTTGGTGGTCAACAATACCCAGGAAGTTCAGGACCAGATCGTTGATCTGCTGAAAAAACTGCGTGAGTTAAACGATGTGCAGATTGTCATTGAAGTACGTTTCATTACCCTGACCGACAACTTTTTCGAACGGGTTGGTATCGACTTTGACTTTGCACTCAACGACAACACCCCTGTCGGTGTCGATGCGGCCAATGCGGATACACTGTCGGAGAGTGGGATCATCGGACGTGTTTCAAGTGAAGGTGTTTCGGCTTCCGGCCAGCCCTTCCTGCCAACCGGCAACCTTGACCTGCAGTTCCTACAGTCTGGATTCCAGACGGCGGTACCTGCGGTCGGCGGCTTCGACATTGGTACAGCTGCCAGCTTCGGATTTGCCATCCTGTCCGATATCGAAGTCTACTTCTTGATTCAGGCAAGTAAGGGTAATGCTCGATCGAACGTAACCAACTCGCCAACGGTCACGATGTTCAATGGACAAAGTGCAACGGTTACCGATGGTTTCCAACGCCCTTTTGTTACCTCGGTGACTCCTGTTGTGGGTGATTTTGCGGTTGCTCATCAGCCAATCATTACGATTCTGCCCGACGGCACCAACCTGAATGTTTCGGCGGTCGTCTCCAATGACCGCCGTTCGGTTCGGATGACTCTGGTTCCCCAGTTCACCCAGATCGGGGCTGTCGAGACCTTTACTTTTGAAGGTTCGCAGACCCGCCAAATCTCGCGTGACTCATTCCTAGACGATTTGCTGGATATTAACAATCCAGACAACGACAATGAAGAGGTCGAGACGATCAATACTGGTGTCACGGTTCAGTTGCCTATTATCGCCACGACCTCGGTCAGCACGGTGGTTAGTGTTCCTGATGGCGGAACAATTTTGCTTGGTGGCATTAAGCGGATGACGGAATCCCGTAACGAAAACGGATTGCCGTTCCTCAGTAACATCCCCTACGTCAACCGACTGTTCAAGAACGTGGGTATCGGTCGCACAACAAGCAACCTGATGATGATGGTGACTCCACGGATCATCATTCAGGCCGAAGAAGAAGCCAAGCAGATTGGCGATACGACCTTGAACTAGAATCTTTGATTCCGGTGTCAAAAAGTGAACGGGCTTCCACAGTTGTGGGAGCCTTTTTTTGTTTGCCGCGATGGGCTTAAATGGCATCCAACAGGTCGCAAATCGCCCAAACGGACCGATGATCCGTGGTGGTTTGGGGTGGACCACGGTAAAAACTGTGCGACAATGAGCGCTTAACCCGAACCCAACTGGAGCCGACTGCGATGTCACCCGAACAACTGGAACTGGAAACTCAGGCCGAACAACTCAAGGCCGAAGGAAAGAACGAAGAGGCGATTACGAAATTGCGTGAAGCGCTGGAAATTGACGAAACGTTTGCTCGCGCCCACTTGGCGTTATCGGTACTGTACAACAAAACCGAAGACTACGAAAAATCTGTCTCCCATGCCGAACGTGCGGTCGAACTGGAACCGGAAGACACCTTCAACATGGCTGCGTTGAGCATCACGTACCAACGTGCATTCGAAGGCACACGCGACCCGATCTATATCCAGAAAGCCGAAGACGCTTTGGCTCGCGGGAACCGGTAGGACCATCCCGGTCATGGCTCAGCCCGAACTCCATTTTGTAATCAGTGCGCCGCGTAGTGGTTCCACGTGGCTGACGACAGCGTTGAATTTGCACCCGAACATTTTCGCGACCGAGCACCGCTTGTTCGGTGATTTTTGTGAGGTGTGGAAGAATAACGACGGCTCTTCCTCACCTCGAATAACGTTTGACAGCTACGCCAAAGCGTTTTCGGTGCACTATTTTTTTGAACAGTTGGGGATGAATCGCCAGCAGTTCCAAGAGGCCTTTGAACGCTCGTTTGCCAATTTTCTGGTATCCTTTGCCCGCAACCGCTCTGATAAACGAATTGTGATCGACAAAATCACCCCCTATCCGGGAACGGCGGCGATGGTGGTGCAACGTATTGGCAAACTGTTTCCGGAATCTAGGATCATCCAATTGGTCCGGGATGGCCGGGACGTTCTGACCAGTGGCACCTACGACTGGCTGTTGAAGGACGCACACGGCACCCCACGGTACGCGTACTTTATTGAAAAACGTCCGATCGTTCTTACCCGGTTCTTCGACGATGCCGTGATCGAGAAATGGGCCAACAACTGGAACGAAACGATCGACGCATTACGGACTCCCGCCAACGCGACGATTTCCTACGAGGCGATGAAGTCCGATTTGACCATCCCATTGAAGAAAGTGTTTCAAACGGTGGGTGCGTCTGACCAACAGGCCAACCGGGATGCTGCCATCGCAGCCACCGCCGCCACCGCATTTGAAAGTCTCAGTGGTCGCAGCGCTGGTGATTCGGGCAGCCCTACCGCCAAAGCCCGCAAGGGTGTCTCCGGGGATTGGAAACTGCACTTTACCCGCCGCGATGGGCAACTGTTCCATGACATCGCGGGAGACGCGCTGATCGAACTGAACTATGAACCCGACGATAGCTGGGTCGCGCGACTACCGAAGACGCTGGAGATGAACGACAATCATCCAAGCGGCTAACCTCGGCGCGAAGAACAGCTTGAGGCGGTTACAACAAGAGATTTTCACAATCGATTTTTAACAGGGGCATTTGGATGACGCTTCCCGTATTTGATCGCCATGAGATCGCCAGAGGCTGGTTGCCGCGCTACACCGGCATGCCGGTTGATGAATTTGGTGACTACATACTGCTGACCAACTTCAGCAACTATGTTGATCAGTTTGCCGAACGATTTAACTGCAAAATCCACGGGCAGGGGCGTCCCATGCAGGCAGCGACCAATGACGACGGCCTGACGATTGTCAACTTCGGGATCGGATCACCCAATGCAGCAACCATCATGGACCTGTTAAGTGCGGTCGAACCGGAGGGGGTTCTGTTTCTGGGAAAGTGCGGCGGTTTAAAAGATACGACCGAAATCGGCAACTTTATTTTGCCCATCGCCGCAATTCGCGGTGAGGGGACCAGCATGGATTATATGCCATCGGAAGTTCCCGCGTTACCGTCCTTCAAGCTACATAAATTTGTCTCCGACCGGCTGTTGGAAAGAAACCTGGAGTACCGCACGGGAGTGATTTACACGACCAACCGACGCCTTTGGGAGCATGATCATGTCTTCCGGGAAAAACTGGACGAACTGACCTGCATCGGTATCGACATGGAAACGGCAACGCTGTTTATCGTCGGCCATCATAACTCGATCGCGCGCGGTGCGTTATTGCTGGTCTCCGATGTGCCAACTTCACCGGCAGGTGTCAAAACAGAAGCATCCGATGCCGCCGTCACTTCAAAGTGGGTCGATCTGCATCTGGAGTTGGGCATTGAAGCGATGACCCGCATAGGTGAACAAGGTGAGCAAATTCGGCACTTCCGGTATTAGGTCGTGGGCAGTGCAATTTAGTTGGAGTGCATGAGAAATTTGAGAGTGGACGATGCACGGCCTATCTATGTGTGCCCATGCACGATCTATGCTGCGGGTTCTGTGCTGCGGATTCTGTGCTGCGGATCCGAGCACAAAAAAAGCCTGCCCGTTAGGAGGCTCCGCACAAGAGTACACCGCTTAGGGCTGCTCCATATTTCAGGCCTGACCCGGTTCACGACTTCTCCTCGCGGAGCCCGCTGACGTGCAGGCTCACTGTTGGACTCAAAATGTATTCTTCTGGCCTTGGAACGTCAAACCGTAATCTGTCCGGATGTGCAATTATTCCAATAACGGTCGTTAACGGGGATCGCCAAAGGAAACAGTCAAAGGAATCAGGAAACTGCCAAAGGAATCAGGAAACTGATAACGCAATGCTCAGAAACATCCCGGCGATGGACAGCAACATCCCCACAATGGCAAGTCGACGCGCACTGGATTGAAGCCCCCAGGCTGACAACAGAAATCCAAGGGTCGCATTGACAAAACTGTAGCCCGTTAAAAATGAACCGACGACCGACAGTCCTCCCAACACCAGCCCTCCGACGGCTCCACCTTTGGTCATGAGCCGTTTCTGGTTAAAGTCAACCGGCGGCGCCTGTACTGGTATGGCGCGCGGTGGAACGTCCATGTATGAACGTGTTGCCTGCTCTGCCGGGTCGGATATGGGCTGAGCATCAATCACTGTGTCAACCGGTTCCGCCACCACCACTTCGTCTGCCCTCTCTGCCACTAGGTCCGACCCCGTAGACGTGGATTGGGAATCAGGCATCTCCGTCTCGCGCGTCTCCAACTCCTGTTGGCACATCCTCTCGGGGGAACCTGCAGCTATCTGGTTGCGATCATCTGCGGAAACGCCCCGTTCATGGATTTTTTCCGGCAATCGCTGGCTCAATTCGTCGTTAGGGTTTTCAGAAGATGACATTTAGGAACAATATTTTGCAAATAACAGATTAACCTTGATACAAATTGCCCTCGCATTAATTACGTTTGTCAATCATCCTGATCATGATAGACATCGAAGTTCCGGGCCTCCCCATCATATCGTATTTCCTTGCCTTGATGCGTTCACTCAATGACGAAATTCATCACTCATTTTGAAAGTGCGATCGAACCGGCCGTCACGCTGCCCGCCAATCAGATACAGACGATGCACAAATCGCGCCCGCTGTGGGCCCGGTATGACCTGGACGCAGTCGCCAGATCGATGACCAAACAGCAGCTGGCCGCGCGCCCTCAAACCCCATGGAGGTATCGTGAACTGCTGCCGATTGGAAACTGCATCGAACCGGTTTCGTTGAACGAGTCAGTCAGCGCGCTGATCAGTTGCCGGCGTTTGGCAAAACAAATGGGATTGTCCCACCTGTCAATCAAGGACGAGGGCCAGTTACCGACGTGCAGTTTTAAATGCCGGGGACTTTCGTTGGCCGTCACCATGGCGCGACATTTTGGTATTCAGCGGATCGCCATGTCCAGCAACGGTAATGCCGGCGGTGCGATGGCCATGTACGCAGCTCGCGCGGGAATGCAATCCGTGGTATTCATGCCTTCCAACACTCCCAGCGCCAACAAAATGGAAGCCTGGGTGTGCGGCGCTAAACTGTTTGAAACCAATGGCTGGATCGATGCCGGTGGAAAACGGATCCGCGAGGGGCATGACCGGGGGCTGTGGTTTGATATCTCAACCCTCAAAGAACCCTACCGCCTAGAAGGTAAAAAAACGATGGGTTTTGAGATTGCCGAGCAATCTGATTGGTCCCTGCCGGAGGTGATTATCTACCCGACCGGCGGTGGGACAGCACTGATCGCCATGTGGAAGGCCTTCAAAGAACTACGGGAGATGGGGTTCCTGACATCGGGGACCATGCCTCGTTTTTACGCGTCGCAGTCCAACGGCTGCCAGCCGATCGTCAGCGCGTGGGAGGCCGGGAAGAGATTCGCTGACCGCCATGAAGATCCGCAAACGGTGGCCTCGGGAATCCGTGTTCCGACGGCCTTGGGCGATTTTATGGTGCTGGATACGCTGAAGGAAAGCGGCGGTGCAGCCGTAGCCGTCGAAGAAGCAAACCTTGCCGCATGGCAATCAAAAGTCGCGACGGCCGAAGGTATCATTGTCTGCCCAGAAACTGCGACCTGCATTGGAGCCCTGGAAAAACTGGTCGATAGTGGTGAGGTTGGCAGAAACGAGCGCGTCGTGATCGTCAATACGGCTGCCGGACAAAAGTATTTCGAAGCACCGGTGCCAGCGGTGCCGCAAATTGACCTGAATGCGGAAACAGATTGGGAAGATTTCGAAACCCGCTATCTCAAGCCAGCCAATGGGAAAGTGTGCGGCGCGATGCGTGTGAACTGAACCCTTGATTGATTACCACTGGTTCAGCCCCGCGCAATTCGAACGCGCGGGGCCTATCGTTTTTTCTTACGCTCAATCTTCTTCCCCTCAATTTTCTCAATCGCCGGGGCAGCTTCAACGCCTTACGCCAGAGTGGCTTAGATTTGCACCGCGTACTGGCTGTTGCGAATCATGTTTCGTTGCGACGAAGTCAGCTCAGTTCCATCACCCATCAGATTATCCGGATCTGAAAGGTGATCGAGTCCCAGGTTGTGCGCGATTTCATGGGCCGTCACCTGGGCGGTGACCGCACGTCCGGTCGCAGATTCAGCCAGTTCATCACCAATATGAATTGTGATTCCATTTCCACCCAGGAAAGCCAAACCATTCGCCACATTGTTGCCTTGAGGGCTAAAGCCGGCTGAAGTTTCAACAAAATACATATCGATCACCAGGGCATCCGCATGCCCTACTCCAGCCTGGTCACCTGCTTCAGCGATGTCGAACAAATCGTTAGGATCCCGCACGCCTGAACCATTGAAACCGACATTGGCAAATGTATTGTTGTAGTTTCGGGGGGCCAGCCATTCGACATCGATGTTGGCCTGAAGGTAGATCTCGTCAACCAGCCGCTTGGTTTCCAGCGTCTGTTCTTCATCCCCGAAATATCCCGCAGTGTTGCTTCCATCGTTGTTGGAAACAATGATTGGTTGGACACGCACGCGCTGACTGTTACCTGTCGTGGCATCGCGTATTCCATCACGAAACTGGAGGAATTCGGCCCCCATGATTGTGTCGATGCCGTCACTGCCAACGGTGTCGTTGACATACAGCGTTGAACCGGATTCGGTTATTTTGAAATTGCCGAAATTGCCATTGAAAGCCGCCCGATCGAAGAGTTGCTGGCTGAAGCGAATGGTATCATCACCGCCACCTCCGTTAACCGAATCGGCGGATGAACCAACGATTTCATCTTCACCGTCGTTTCCAAAAATGGTGTCGTACTCCGAACCACCTTCGATGTAGTCATTCCCCGCATCCGCCCCGATGCGGTCTTTGCCAGCTTCCCCAAATAACCGGTCGTTACCTAGGTCGCCCCGAATTTGATCGTCGCCGGAACCGCCGTAGACGGTATCATCGCCGCCACCGGCGTACAGGAAGTCCCGATCTGCTCCACCGAAAATCATGTCGGCATCATCGGAGCCGAAGATTCGGTCAGACCCGTCGCCGCCGTAGATCGAATCATTGCCCTCGTCGCCCAGCATAAAATCATTGCCGTCATTTCCCTCCATCCAATCGACGCCGTCACCTCCACGAACATGGTCGTCCCCCTCATCACCGTAGACCCGATCATCGTCCTGTTGGGCAAACAGTCGATCATTGCCGGCATTGCCATGAATCACATCGTTGCCAAAAAAACCGAACACGGTATCGTCTCCGTCACCCGCGTTGACCGTATCATCTCCGCGCCCCGCGACGATGTAATCGTCACCGGCACCTCCATTGATCACGTCGTTTCCTTCAAATCCATAGATGGTGTCGTTCCCGGTTCCACCGGTAATAATATCCACTTCCTCCAGTCCATTGAGAATGTTCGTTCCACTGGTGGAGGAAATTGTGTCCCGCCCAAAACCACCATACAGTCTGTCGTTGCCGCCCCGGGTAGACAGAACATCATCGCCTCTATTTCCCGTTGCGAATGTATCGAGATCGGTCAGGTTAGTGAACACATCATCGCCGTTACCACCGGTAAACCGGATCAAATCAATACCGGAAGACGCAAAATCGTAAGCTCCTTCGCCTTGGACCGTGACCCGCAGGTTGCCGGCATTGAGCGTACTCACCTCGACGGTGTTGTCCAAATGGTCACCGCGGATCTGCAATTCGCCACCAGATTGCAGCACGGTCACGGCCAGCATTTGCCGTGATTCCAGTCCATAATAGTTCTGCCCCGTAGCCTGCGAGCGCCGCTGACTTCGTTTTTTCTTTGTTGTGTTTTGGATCCACTTCAACATTACGATTCCCGGTTTGAAAAAAAATAATGGTATTGTTGGTGACAACGCCGTCATACGACAGCGTGTTCAGGAGACACGTGAGAGGGTTTCGAAGCTTACCTTGCAGTGGTTTTGAAGTTGAGTTTTTCCTGAAGCAAAACTGCCAATTTTGTGCATGGAAACAGGTTGTTTCTCAATCACGACAGTCAGGTAAACTCTGATGGGGTTTTGCAACATCCCTCTGGCCGATACGATTCCTAAAGTCACCGATAAATCAGGACCAACCCCCAGAACTTACCATGCCGCCAAGGAACATCGCCGCTCCGGAGATCCTGCTTGAAGATGGAGCTGTATTTGTGATGAACAAACCCGGAGGTCTACTCACCCAGGCACCGCCGGGTATCGACAGCCTCGAACTGAGAACAAAACACTTCCTGAAAGTCCGTGACGAAAAACCAGGCAAGGTCTATCTGGGAGTACCTCACCGACTGGACCGGCCCGTATCGGGTGTTATCACCGTCGTTAAAAACGTCCGCGCCGCACAGCGCATTTCCAGACAGATTGAAGATCGAGCCGTCACCAAGACCTATTGGGCAGTTGTCGCCGGGCAAGTCGAGTCTTCGACCGGGCAATGGGAGGACACGATGCGAAAGGTCCCCGGCGAAGCGCGATCCGAACTGGTTGCCGATGACCATCCCCAGGCAAAACTGGCGCGTTTGAAGTACCGCCGCATCGCAGGAAACAATTCGGTAACACTGTTGGAAATTGATTTAATTACCGGACGAACGCATCAGATACGTCTGCAATGCGGCAGCCGGGGATTGCCAATTCTGGGGGATGAACTGTACGGATCAACAGAAGCCTTTGGCCCCAAGACACCGGATCTGCGAAAACGCTGGATTGCCCTGCACGCACGGCGGCTGGCGTTCGAGCATCCAATCAGCAAGCAACCGGTTGATCAAACCGCACCGCTGCCAATATGGTGGGAGCCGCTGAGTGAGTTGACCGATGCGGTAGATGGTACAAGTTAGCCTTTGTCCTATGAGTCATTGCATTGATGCATTGGGATTTCGGAATATCGCCGAACTTTCGCGGATTCCAGATTTCAATCAATAATTACTTTACTGGTAAAGCGTGGTTGACGGGTACAATGCTGCGGCAGGAAAATCCCAAACCCCCGGCTCCGCCCACGCCAAACGCTGGCCGGGAAAAATCCTGTCTCATTGAACAACACTCCAATTGATCGTTTGTAAAAGACTGTTGAAATGCTAACTGTGATCTCGCCGGCCAAAACGCTGGACTACGAAACTGCGTTGCCAACCCAAAAAACCAGCCAACCAACCTTCCAATCTGACAGTGCGGAATTGATCGAGGTGCTGCGGCAATACACACCCGCAAAACTGGCAGGACTAATGAAACTCAGTGAGAAACTGGCGCATTTGAACGTTGATCGCTACGAGTCCTGGCAGTTAGGTCACACCAAAAAAAATGCCCGTCAGGCAATATTTGCGTTCAAAGGTGACGTTTACATGGGGCTGGACGCATACAGTTTCTCGCAGCCCGATTGCCTGTTTGCCCAGGAACACCTGCGGATTCTCTCCGGACTCTACGGTGTATTGCGCCCGTTGGATCTGATGCAACCCTATCGCCTGGAGATGGGAACGAAGCTGGCGACGGATCGGGGGGACAATCTGTGCGATTTCTGGGGTGGCAAGGTCACCGGTGTGTTAAACAAACAGTTGAAGAAGAATGGGGACGATGTCCTGCTGAACCTAGCATCCAACGAGTACTTCAAGGTTCTGCAGCCAAAGTCGTTGCAGGCGCGCGTCATTTCCCCGGTTTTTAAGGATCAGAAAAACGGGAAGTATAAAATCATCAGCTTTTTTGCCAAAAAAGCGCGCGGCGTGATGAGCGGCTGGTTGATTCGCAACCAAATCACGGATTGGAAACAGCTGAAACAATTCGCGGAAACAGGGTACCGTTACAGTGCAAAAGAATCAACAGACGACAAACCTGTCTTCCTGCGAAAGGAATCCGCAGCAGCCTAGTAGAACTCTCAGCTTAGTCTTACGCGACTGGCAGTTAGGAATTTACCATCCGTTGGCGACGCTGCCAGCGTCGGAGTGAAGCTGGCAGCATCGCCAACGGTAAGCTTTCAACTGCCAATCGCCTTAAAACGGCAGTGCGTAAAGTTGTTACGTTCTCGTCGATCGCGATGATCTAAAACTCGGCGTTGCCGGGCGTACGCGGGAACGGGATCACATCGCGGATATTGCTCATCCCTGTCACGAACTGAACCGCGCGCTCCAGCCCCAGCCCAAACCCGGCGTGTGGCACCGTGCCAAAGCGACGCAGGTCGGCATACCACCAGTATTCTTCGATGTCCAGGTCCTGCAATTTCATCCTGCGCTCCAACACCTCCAGCCGATGTTCACGTTGGCTGCCGCCAATGATTTCTCCAACACCCGGCACCAGTACATCCATGGCGCGCACCGTTTTACCATCATCGTTGCAGTACATGTAAAACGGTTTGATCGTATCGGGGTAATCAAACAGGATGACCGGTTTTTTAAAATGATGTTCTGTCAAAAATCGTTCATGTTCACTCTGTAAATCGATCCCCCACTCAACCTTATAATCGAACTCCTGCCCGGATTTGATCAGGATTTCAACCGCTTCGGTGTAGGGCAGACGGACAAAATCACTATCGATGACGTTTTGCAGGCGCTCCAATAACGTGTGCGTTTCATCGACGCGTTCGTTAAAAAATGCCATGTCCTCACCACACCTAGACAACGCGTCACCAAAAATGCGCTTCAAAAGTGATTCGGCCAAATCCATATTGTCGGGTAACTCGAAAAATGCCATCTCCGGTTCGACCATCCAGAACTCGGCCAAGTGCCGGGAGGTGTTTGAGTTTTCAGCGCGGAACGTCGGTGCGAACGTATAAACCTTGCCCAAGGCACAGGCGTAAGTCTCCGCTTCCAATTGACCGCTGACAGTCAAATAGGATGGCTTGTCAAAGAAGTCAAAACGGTAGTTGAGCTTTTCAATTTTCTCTGCGGCGATTTTGTTCAGGTCCATCGTGGTTACCTGAAACATTTCACCCGCCCCCTCGCAATCGCTGGCCGTGATAATGGGGGTGTTTACGTACAGAAACGATTGCTCTTGAAAGAACTGGTGAATCGAATTACTGATGCAGTTCCGGACACGCGCGACGGCTCCAAAAGTGTTTGTGCGGGGGCGCAGATGAGCCCAGTCCCGAAGTTTTTCATAAGAGTGTCGTTTCTTTTGCAGAGGGTAAGTATCCGGATCGGCCCAGCCATGCACCTCGATCGAATCCGCCAGCATTTCTGTCGCCTGACCGCGCCCGCCCGACTCTTTGATCTCGCCGCTGGCAGTAATGCTACAGCCAGCGGTCAGGGATTTTACCTCCGATTGGTAGTTGTCCATTTCGCCGGGAGCAACGATCTGGATGTTACCCTGGCTGGAACCATCGTTGATTTCAATAAAACTGAAACCGGCTTTGCTGTCTCGCCGGGTCCTGACCCAGCCTTGGAGTTTGGCGTTTTTCCCGATCGCCGATTCGTTGCGGGCAGCTGAGACCGATAGTTTTTCCGTCATGACAATCCTTCCAATGCAGTGCGAGTGGTAGAAGGAGATTGTAGCGTGATGGTTCGAAAGTCAGAAGACAGGCTTGTCCGATCAAAACTGTAAAATCGCCATCCTTGCCCGTGCGCGAGCACAATCACAGTGACGCTGCTGGCCAGCGCCACGGTGCTTTGTCTGTCATTGGTACAGAGATGAGTCTTTGCCTCTTGCCGCAAAACCGATCAGCGTCAGCAGTCCAAACGTGACGACTCCTCCAAGGACCAGAGGTCCGGTAGATTGTGTCAATTTGTCGGACAACGAAACCCACGCTGCGATTGACACGATCGCCAGGCTGAACACCATCAGCACGTTCCAGATCACCATTTTGATCCCCCGTGGTTTTTCATCTTGCATCAGGTCACGATTATTCATCATTAACAGGAACGCCAGATAGGCGATCGGCAACAACAAAATCGCAAATGTCCCGGCGACGATCATTAGGTAGGTTCTCGACTCCCCCTGCCAGAGAATGCTCCAACATAACCCGACGGCAGCGGCCGCCAACGCCCCCACGACTCGCCAGCCAATGTTTTGGTAGTTGCCGAAAATTTCACCGAAGGCAAAACCGTTGATCATCATGAGCACCACGATCGTGGAAAATGTCATTCCAAATGCACCCAGTCCAAACACAAGTCTTGAATTACGTTCACCCAGCAGCGGTTCGAGTGATTTCGCCAACTGTTCGACGTTTGGTTTGGCCAATGCCACCGCCAGCACGCGCTCTTCTTCAGGCATTTGTGCAACGACCTTGGCCAGGTACTGACTCTTGGCGGCTGCGCGAGTCTCTTCTGGTTCGTTGTCGAACGACTTTAACGCCAGAGCCTCATCCGCATCGCCTACTTCCTTGATCCGTTTTTCAACATTTTTCGCCACCGTGGCGAAGAACGGGCTGGTGACCACCACAGCGGGATCAGAATCAAGCAATTGTTCGTCGGCCTGGCCATGGAATCCGTATGCCGTGGTAATCACGATACAGGAGGTGACGATCACAAAAGGAATCGCCATGCCGGTGATCAGGTCCCAACGCGCCAAACCACGGAAGGTTTTGTCCCAGCCACGGGCCAGCATCGAATAGGGCAGCAAGAAGGTCATGTTGATCCCTACCGCCGCCGCCGCACTGGCGATCATTTTCTCCTGTTTGTATCGCACCAGTTCTTCGGACCAGAATCCCTGTGTGGCTCCTGATACCGAATCCGAAATCAACAAACTGGACAGCTCGGGGGCAGGGGTGGTCAGCTGGGAGAGATCCGGAATGACCCCCTGAAGGATCTCCCACGATATTTCGCCTTGCATGAGCAATTGAACAACTGCGGCGACAAAACAGACCACGATGCCACCGACGATCAATTTCAATAGCCAGTCAAACAGTTTATGCATCCAGCCGGGTTTAAAGCTTAGAAACACAATCCCGAACGCCAGCGCGGCCAGCACGGACGATACGATCCATTTCGATTGATCGCTGCTATCGACAACACCCGGCAGGAGATTTTTCTCCAGCGCATCATAGGCCGTTGAGAATTGCGGCAGAATAAAAATCATATTGGCCAGGATGGTCGCGGTCAGCCACGCCGTTCCCAGCACCGGATTGACATATTCGTTCATTGCCGCAAAGGGACGCATGCCGGTGGACAGCGTGACGTAGCTGATCGCCGAAAGCATCACAACGCCACAGAAAATGGCCAGCAGCTGCACCCACAGGAGCGAGTACCCACCAGCCATCCCTAGATAAAGCCCTCCCAGCAACGATCCGCCACCAAGCGTAATGGCGGATTGCAGCCAGCCCGGGCCGGACAGGCGCAAGTAAGCTCCAAGTGTCGAAACGGGGCCTTTTTCTTGGGCTTCAGCAAGAATTTCTCTGTCGCGAAATGTGTGATCGTTCATTGGAAAGAGCTGTCGTTGACTGGGAGTAAAGAATTTGTCTCTGTTTCGGAAAACTGCATTCTAACATGAGCGCAGCAAAATGTCTCACAGCGGTTATCGTGAACGCGCTAAAAGCGCCCTTCGATAAGAATAAGGCGACTGGCAGTTAGGAATTTACTATCAGTCGGCGACGCTGAGAGCGTCGGAGCGAAGCTCGAAGCTGGCAGCATCACCAACGGTAAGCTGCCAACTACCAATCGCCTAACGTCGCAGTATATCCTTCAAGTACCAAGTACCGGTTACTTGATACTGAGCATTGTTTACAGAACCTTGCCGACAACTTCGCTCAATCACTCCCCCGCCGGATCTTTCCCATCCACCCAAGGGCCGCCAAATTTCATGTATGGAGGATCAACCAGCGTGCTGCCAAACTCGCCGGCATTCCAACCGGGAATATGAGCCACTGCTGCGCGGGTGGCTGATCGTTTCTCCCACTGTGCGGCCCAACCCGGGTCCTCGGTCGAAATGCTGCGTTGCTCGCCATCAACAAAATACACTTTGCCTTTGCGATAGCTTTGCGCACCAAGGTTCACCACTGAAATCGCGGCGGCCCCCAGATCCGGTGGATTGTTACATTTAAGTGGCTCATTTGCCTCGCAGGCATCGACCCAATTAGCAAAGTGCGCCAGGGTGGTGTTTTCCACTGGCGTCGTCTTAATGCGTTCCTGCTCCTGACGAATATGCGTCACCGGCCCGCGTTCAGGGATGAAATCAAATCCGTCAAACCCCTCCCCGTTGCCGAAGGCAAAGGTGCCATAGTGGCCGCGGATCAGCTGGTTGACGCGCGATTCCTGATTGCACATCGTCGCGGTCACCAGTCCCTGCACTCCCTCATTAAAGTCCGCAACGACGGTGGCCACATCCGGCACATCGCGCCCGTCGTACTCCAGATAGATTCCGCCGGCACCTGTGACGCGCCCGGGCAAACGCAACCCCGTGGCCTTGAGCATTGAAGTGGTACGGTGAACAAACAGGTCCGTAAACATCCCGCTCCCAAACGGCCAGAATCGCCGCCACTGTTTGAAGACTTCACGATCAAAGGGCATGTCAGGAGCAAGCCCCTCGCGCGTTCCCAGCCAGCGCGACCAATCGACCGTCTTGGGAGTCATTTTCTTTTCCAGTTTGTAGTACCGCCACTGACCGACATCACTGTTGCGGAAGTATTCCGTCTGAAAACCCAAAACCTTCCCCAGTTTCCCTCCCTGCAGCAACGCCCGCACCTCGTCCCAGACAGGCAGGCTGGTTGATTGCACCCCCACCTGCATGACCTTGCCAGACTCTTGCCAGTGTTTTTCCACACTAAAGGCTTCCTCGACCGTTTTCGTCATCGGTTTTTCACAATACACATGCAAACCGGCTTTCAGCGAATCGACGGTTTGTTTGTGGTGCCAGTGATCGGGCGTGCCAATACAGACCGCATCCAGATTTTCTTTCTCGATCATCTCGTTGTAGTCAACGTACCTGCCGGGAGCAGTGCCGGTGACCGTTTTGATATGGTCGGCCACCATGTTGCGTTGATCCTCATAGACCTCCGCAACACCCACCAGATCCAGTTTGCGTCCGGACTTCTGTAACTCACACAGAGACTTTACGTGTGCATCGAAGCCTCGTCCGCCGGGACCAATAAAGCCAATTCGCATCTTTTCGTTGGAACCAGACGCCGCCATTGCACCTCGCGCAGATAACGTCGCGGCAGAAGCAACCGCCGCAACGGTCGCTGATTTCTTTAGAAAGCTCCGGCGGTCTGAAACTTTGGCCTGAGAGGTCTGTTGCGATGAATTCATCTCTTGTTCTCGCTGTTGGGTGGGAATTGGAAGTGACTGTCCTTTTCAACCGAGCCCGTCGATTCAGTCGACAAGTCCGTTGGAGAAAACAAACGATCAAACCATTGTAAAGAACGGTTACACCTCCAAACACCAAAATCCTTGACAAAACCTAAACCTTCAGAAGCCACGTCCGGTCACAGCAGAGTCCGATCTTGCCGCAGTCGGCTGTGGGTAGCCCACGGTCATAACCGGTTCACGTGATAGACGTCCCCAACAATGGCCCGGTAACCGCAATCCCCGGTAAGGCGACTGGCAGTTGGAAATTGGCAATTGGCTGTTAGGAATTCACCACCCGTTGCCGGCGCTACCAGCGTCGGAGCGAAGCTGGCAGCATCGCCAACAGCAAACTCTCAACTGCCAATCACCTCACACGTGCACGATCCGGTTTTGGTAACGCAACTATTCATTATGGGCATCGTCGGCGTGCTGGTCATGGTCATGGTCATGGTCATGCCCGTGTTCATGTGCTTCGTGTTCGTGATGTGTGAAGCTTCCGTTGATTGCCTTGCCGTCGATCGTGGCACGGATTTTTCCTGCCGCACCATCGGCCTCCAGCAACTCCAACATCCGGGCATCGGATGCGGAAAATTTGCTGCCATCGCCGGAGAGTTCGAATGATTCGCTCTGTCCGTCGGCAGTCAAAACCAGCGTCACCGAAGTCTGGTCGGTTTTGGTGGCTTTCAGCTCCTTGTCCAAAAGATAAACCGTTACCGTGTCCGTAGAATGATCGTCCGTCAGTTCCGCATGGTGACTGTGATCGTGCCCCAGTTCAACAATGTGCCCGCCATGAGGCCCCGCGCTGGCGTGGTCGTCATGACCATGTGCATCGTTGTCGTGATGATCGCCACCATCGTGGTCGTGCCCATGGTCATCGACCGCTGCCGGCGGACGCTGCTGTGGTGGAATCTTTTGATCGCAACTTGCCAGACACAAAAACATCGACAGAGTGACGACGAAACCGATTCTTGATGCCATATTCACGATTGAGACCCTTGTTAATTAATCTGAAATGTTAACGCAAAAATACCAAGTTTGGCCGGGGTTCCGGCACGGCCAGTTAAAATCCGGTTACAACATAACGACTCCGGCCATGAATTCTGCCATGCCCACCGGTTCTAGGCTTTCCGGTACGACCGATGCCCAGACCGGACTATGCCTCTTCGAACAATGGTGTCGAAAGGTAGCGTTCGCCCAAGCTACAGGCAATGGTCACGATACGTTTGCCTTTGAACTCTGGTCGAGCCGCAATCTGAGCGGCCGCACAAAGATTCGCGCCGCTGCTGATGCCACCGACGATCCCTTCGTGCTTCGCCAACTTGCGGCCCCACTCAAATGCCTCCTCACTTTCCACTTTCACCACTTCATCAATCAGAGAAGTATCAAGGTTTTTCGGAATGAAGCCTGCACCAATTCCCTGAATCTTGTGTTTGCCCGGCGCACCGCCGCTGATCACCGGTGACGTCGTTGGCTCAACTGCAAACGCTTTGAAATCAGGATTCTGTTTGCGCAGGTAGCGTGTCACTCCGGTAATCGTTCCGCCTGTACCAACGCCCGCGACAATCGCGTCAATCTTGTGCGCGCTGTCTTCCCAGATCTCGGGACCGGTGGTTGCTTCGTGAATCGCCGGGTTAGCGGGATTTTCAAACTGCTGCGGCATCCAAGCTTTGGGGTCTCCCGCAACCAGTTCTTCAGCCTTGCGAATCGAACCGGGAATTCCATCGGCAGCGGGCGTCAAAACAAGATTGGCCCCCAACGCCTTGAGCAGCGTGCGACGCTCGACCGACATCGACTCAGGCATCGTCAACGTTAGTTTGTATCCCTTCGCGGCGCAGACGAACGCCAGCGCAATCCCCGTGTTGCCACTGGTTGGCTCGATGATGTGAGTGTCGGCGTTAATCTTACCATCACGTTCGCCCGCTTCGATCATGGCCACGCCAAGTCGATCTTTTACGCTGTTCATGGGTTGGAAAAATTCACACTTCATGAAAACTTCGGCATGGTCGGCGGGGATCAGCCGATTGATCTTGATCATGGGAGTGTTGCCAATGGCAGTCGTTGCGTTGTCGAATACTTGACCTCGAGCCATGTTTTTTCCTTGTGGGTTTGAGAGAATGCGGAACTTGTTGCCGCCGGGGGGATCTATATATTTATCAGACGCGCGATTGCCCGGTGTACCGCGCGAGGTTAACTTTAGTGTTAAATTAGACCCTATTCTATTTCTCTGTTCAATCACACACGGTCTTCTGATGTTGATTAAAACACCGTTTTTCGCGCTAACACTATTTGCGATAGGATGTCTCGGCTGTGCTGGATGCCAACAAGCTGACTCACCCGAGACAGGCTCTATCCCGGAAACCTCCGACACAGCACCTCCAAAGTTACCGCTGCCCTTCACCCCGGAAGACGCGATGCCGATCGAAGAACATTCCACGGCATCTCCTGTTCCCGAACAGTCGTTTTCGGTCGCGCTGGTTTATTCATCCGGGTACACAATCAAATTAGGGGGACTGGAAAAACTTCACCCGTTTGATATCGCGAAATACGAAAAAATTCATCGTCAGCTACTGACCGACGGAGTGATTGCAGACGGGATCACGCTATCCCCCAAATCACTGACCGACGAAGATTTGCGACTGGTGCATACGCAGGATTATTTGAAACGTTTGACAAAACGCGAGAATATCGCCCGGTACTTGGAAGCCGACGCGTTACTGCTGGTCCCCATGTCACTGGAAAAAGCAGTGCTGCAGCCGTTCCGTCTGGCCAGTGGGGGGACGCTGCTGGCGGCGCGCGAGTGCCTCGAATCCGGGATCGGAATTAACCTTGGCGGTGGCTACCACCACGCAAAACCGGATATCGGCGAAGGGTTTTGTCTTTACGCTGATGTTCCGATTGCCATTCGAAAACTACAGCAGGAAAGACTGATTAAAAAGGCACTGGTGATCGACGTCGATGCTCACCAGGGCAACGGGACCGCGGTCTGTCTGGCCGACGATGATTCAACGTTTACATTTTCAATGCATCAGCGCGATATTTATCCCATCCCCAAAGAACAGAGTGACCTAGATGTCGAACTAAAATCTGGGGATGGTGACGACCTGTTCATCACGATGATGGAGGAGCATCTGGAGGACGTATTCCTGCAATCCGATGCCGATATTTGTTTTATCGTCGGCGGCTGCGACCCACTGGCTGGCGACCCATTGGCCAATCTGGAAATGACGCACGAGGGCATCAAAAAACGCGACGCCATCATCGTTGAAAACTGCGTGAAACGAAACATTCCGGTCGTGCTGACGCTCTCCGGAGGATACAGTCAGGATGCATGGCGGGCGCAATATCTGAGTGTCCGTAATCTGATTGAGACTTATGGAATGAAAGAATGATCAACGTCGGGATTGTCGGAATTGGATTCATGGGCTGGATTCATTATCTGGCCTGGCAAAAGGTCAGCGGCGCACGTGTCAGCGCGATTGTTTCGCGAGCCCCCGTCAAACGATCAGGCGACTGGACCTCGATCAAAGGAAACTTCGGTCCGCCGGGCCGCCAGGTCGATCTTTCACAGGTCCGTGCTTATGCGACCTTGGAGGCAATGCTGGCCGATCGGGACGTGGAAATCGATGTGGTTGATCTTTGCCTGCCACCGCAGATGCATCTATCGGCGATCGAAACATGCTGCGCGGCGGCAAAACATGTTTTCTGCGAAAAACCTCTTGCACTGAGCACCGCCGAATGTGATACGGCCATTTCCGCAGCCGCGTCGGCCAACCGTCGTTTAATGGTTGGACATGTCCTGCCCTGGTTTGCTGAATTTCAGTTTGCCGTCGATGCGATCACATCAAAAAGGTACGGAGAACTGACCGGCGGCGTATTTAAACGCATCGTATCGGATCCATTGTGGCTGACCGATTACTGGGACCGTCGGAAAGTTGGCGGGCCACTGTTTGACCTGCATGTGCACGATGCCCATTTAATTCGCATGTTGTTCGGGATGCCCGAGGCGTGTTTTTCTTCAGGGCGATTGCGCGACGGAGTGGTTGAGTTCGCCCATACAATTTTTCAGTTCGCCAATCCGGGCGTCACGGTCAGTGCAACCTCCGGTGCGATTGATCAACAGGGCCGGCCGTTCTGCCACGCGTATGAGATCTATTTGGAACGGGCCACGATTCAGTTTGAACTGGCCGTCTACCGTGACGGAGCTGAAAAGATCGCTGCCAAACTGTTTGCCACTTCATTGGAAGAGACGAGTGTGACCGTTGAACGTGCGCTGATCGAAAACGACGACCTGATCCAAGCATTTGTGCGCGAGGCGGAAGAGGTGCGTGATGCGATTGCCAGCGGCAAGCCGTCAAGCGTACTTGACGGAATTTTGGCCCGGGATGCGGTAGCAATCTGTGAAGCACAAGAGGCGTCAATCAAATCCCGCGCCCCCGAATCGTGCCGTTAGCGTGGTGAACGAAAATTGCACTTTCGCAGCAGTGCAAATCGGCGTAGCGACCGACGGCAGGATTTTGGGCTAGTTACCAACACGAAAGTGACAGATGTCTCCGTCTTTCACGACGTAGGTCTTGCCTTCGACTCGCAACTTACCGGCCTTTTTGATCTCCAGTTCGCTGCCGTACTCTTCAAGATCGTCCAGCGTATACACTTCGGCGCGAATGAAGCCTTTTTCAAAATCGGTGTGGATTACACCTGCTGCTTCAGGCCCTGTTGCGCCCGCTGGAATCGTCCAGGCACGCACTTCCTTTTCACCGGCAGTGAAATAACTCTCCAGCCCCAATGTTTGATAGGCAGCGCGGGCGAGTACCGCCAACGCCGGTTCCGTTAACCCAACGGCCTCAAGCATTTCGCCGCGGTCTTCAAGGTCCAGTTCGGCGATCTCTGATTCGATTTTTGCACATACGGTTACCAAACCGGCACCCGATTGGTTGGTATAGTCGCGCACTTTATCCACCAGTGGCGATTTTCCCTCCAGGTCATCTTCCGCCACATTGGCCACGTACAATACGGGTTTGGCCGTCAGGAAGCCAAAGCTGTTGATCGATTTTGCCTCGACCGGATTCAACTCCAACGTGCGCAGTGGGTTCTCGCTGTTGAGGTGCTCGTTGCAGCGCGTTAATACTTCCACCCTCAACTTGGCTTCTTTGTCGCCTGACCGGGCGGTACGTTGTGCCTTCTCCAGACCGGAGGCGACGGATTCCATGTCCGCCAGCATCAATTCCATTTCGATGGTTTCGATATCAGCGATCGGGTCCACGTTGCCGCTGACATGAATCACGTCGTCGTCCTCAAAACAACGGACCACTTGGAGAATCGCGTCCACTTGTCGAATGTGGCTGAGGAATTTATTGCCCAGGCCTTCACCCTCGCTGGCACCTTTGACGATGCCGGCGATATCGACCAGTTTTAGTGCGGCGGGGATGACGTTCTGCGGCACGATATATTTTGTAATCCGTTCCAAACGTCCGTCAGGCACGCTGACCATGCCCTCGTTAGGCTCGATCGTGCAGAACGGGTAATTCTCACTGGCCGCGGATTTGGACAGTGTTAGCGCGTTGAACAGCGTGCTTTTGCCAACATTCGGTAGGCCAACAATTCCAGCTTCCATTTCCTGCTCGTGTATTTGTGAGGGTATGCGTTTGAACTCGGGAACCCCAGCAGCATTTTAGGCTGTTCCGGGAGGTGGGTATGGTAATGGATCGGATCAAAATGTTCCAGTTGAGATCCGCCGACCGGCGACGGCAACTGCGTTTACAACAATCCATACATCACCCCGGCCATGCAGGCCGTCAGGCAACAGGCCAGCATCCCGCCGAACATCGCTCGCAGCCCCAGTTGTGCCAGATCGCCACGGCGCTCGGGGGCCAATGGCCCGATACCACCAATCTGAATCCCGATCGCTCCAAAATTAGAAAAACCGCACAATGCATAAGTTAAAATGACCTTGCTGCGTTGCGAAAGCGACCCCGCCACGAACGAGGCGTCGTCCGCCCGAATCTCTGTTTTGGATAACTGGTCGTAGGCAATGAATTCATTGACAACCATTTTTTTCCCCAGCAGATCTCCCGACACCCCGCAATCACCGGGCTCAATGCCCATCAGCCAGGCCAGCGGGTAAAACACCAGCCCAAATAACCCCGAAAGCGACCACTGGAAATCCATACCGCTTACACCGGTGCGATTGAGGGTAAATTGAATCGCCTCGCCGCACCCTGCCAGCAGAAAATCGATCATGGCAATCAATGCCAGAAACGCAATCAGCATGGCGGTGATATTGATCGCCAGCTGCATTCCCTCACTGGCACCGATCGCAGCCGCCTCGATCACATTGGTGGCAGGTTTCTCTTCGAACGCTTCGACTTTCCCCACGCCGCCAATTTCGACGGGTGTGTCAATTTCCGGTTGCAGAATTTTGGCAATCACGATCGCCGCCGGGGCCGATATAATCGACGCCGACAGGATATGCCCGGCGCTGATTCCCTGATTGACAAAAATCGCCATCAAACTGCCGCTGATGGTGGAGAATCCGCCAACCATCAATGCGTTCAACTCGCTGCGCGTCATGCCTGCCACATATGGTTTGATCACCAATGGTGCCTCAGTGTGCCCGACCAATACGTTGGCAGCCGTCGCGAGACTCTCGGGGCCGGAAATTCCCAACGTCTTTTTCATGCACCACGCCATTGAGCGAATAAGAATCTGCATGACGCCGACGTGGTACAACACCGACATCAATGCCGCGAAAAAAATGACGGTAGGCAACACACCAAAGGCAAAGGAATACGTCAACGCCAGTGGATGGGTAGGATCTCCTGCGGGCAAACCGTTGAAACGAAATACAAACGCCCTGCCCTCTTCGACCCATGCCAGAACTGCCTGGAAGAAGCTGTCCACGGCAGCGAACAGGATTCCATTTTCGAAACATCCGAACGTCCATGACCGGGACTGGAACAAAAGCGCGGCCAGAATTGCCTGAAGCAGAATCCCCGTCACGACCAAACGCCAGTCAACCCGCCCCCGGTACGAACTTGCCGACCACGCGAGCGCCAGCATCACAAGAATTCCCAGCAGGCTGATCAAGTTCAAATGACTCATGGCGGGGCTCTTTTGCAGGACAGGCGTCAGTCAACTCTCAACGCATACAGCAACACATTCAAACCAATCCGTTCGGCATCCTTGCGTGTGTAGCCAGTGCACTGGCTGACGGTCAGGTTCTCCAACGCACAACTTAAATCATAGGGGGAAAAGACAACCGCCAACCGGTCTTCAAATTCGATCCCCTCCAGACGTGGTGGAATCCGGCTTACCGCGAACCCCCCTTCCTTTTCGCGATCCTGCACGCGCAGCGTCACCTGATCGACGACCTGTCCGTTGAACGCGCGCGACCAAATCGGATGCTCGGGAGCAATCGGTGCCATCCCGGTTCCGGTGATCTTTTCTATTTCCTCCCGAAACGATTCCGTAAACGCTTCATTGGAACAAATCGAATTGGCGAACAAAAAACCACCGGATTCGAGATGAGCCCGGATCGCCAGTCGTTGTTTTTCGGAAAATTTAAATCCTGTTCGCCCGTGCATAAACAGGATCGGGAAATCGCGCAACTGTTTATAATCGGCGTTGACTAGGTTCTTTTTCAAATCAACGCTGTACAGGCCGGATGTCTGGAGTTGGAGCAAGATGTTTTTCAGCGCCCCGGGCGCCTCATCGCTGCCACCGTTATGGTTGAGCGTACCAAAACTGGTGGAACGGTTGGCCAGCACAGATTTCGCAGCATCGGCATTGACCTTGGGTGTGTCTCCACGTTCGCGCAAGTCCCGTCCGGTTGCGTACGCCACCACATTCACACCCAGCTGCGAACAATAGTCAACGCGCTCTTTCAATCTAGTAAGCCGGCGGGCTCTGACAAATTTCTCCAGGCCGGGACGTTGGAGATTCCAGTAGCTGGAAAGGTTGCCCTTACAGTAAATCACACTGGTGCGGCAACAGGCCTGTAGCCCCAACAACGGGCGTTCTTGATTAGGCACGATGCGAAAGTAAGAACTCCACAGTTGGTGATCCGAGGCCACCACTTCCAGTTCGCTTTCAGGAAAAATTTCCTCCATCAACACGCGAAATGATTTGTCGAACCCCGCCGCATCTCCACACCCCTCACCATCGCAGGCTTCGGCCAGAATAAAACCACCGTTATCGACATACTTGCGAAGGTTCTCTTTCTGTTGCCGATCAAGCGTGAATGACTCGGTGCCTGAAATAAACAGGACGGGCGATTCCAACAAATCATCGACCGACGCCTGTTTGGATCGAACGGTTTGCCAATTCAGTTTCGTCTTCCACTGCGATTCGAGTTCACGGGTCAGGTAATGAACGCCTTTGGGGTGATTGTCCCATTGATTGCCGTCGCCGTATTGGTACTTGCCAAGTGCCACCGGACGTTTTCCTTTGGACAAAAACAACAGCGCCATAGCAGTGGCGACGTTGGGGTTATCTTCTTCAAAATTTGAACCTTTCCAGTAGCCGGAGAGTCTGTTTTGGCGGTTGACCAGAAAGCCGGATCCGGCGCGATACCAGTCATGCACACCGAAAAAACGCTGGCCCGACAATCGACCGGCTCTTTCCAGTGCGTACAAGTAATAGTATCCCCCTCCCTGAATACCAAAATTCCTAGCTAATTTGCCAACGGTATCGTCTACCGGAGTCATCTGGGTTCGCTTGCCGCAACTTTTCGCGCGATCCCCAACCACCAGGTCGCTGAAATCGGCAAGGTTCTCCTGAATAATGACCCATGAAGAAATACCTGCACAGCTCATGCTGGGATTTCCAGGTCTTCCGATTGAGTAATTAAATCCACCGCCCCGGTTGTAGACTTTGATCCAGTACTTCTCTGCGCGCTGCCAGGTTTTCTGTGGGATGTCAATTCCAAGCTTGACTGCCGCGTGCAGTGCCAGAATGGCGAACTGGCTGTTGGAGGAATCGCCGCGCCCCTGCCGGTCCTGATAGTTCCATCCCCCGTCCCGCACCTGATTCTCGATCAGCCAATCAACGGCGTCTTCAATATCACGCACGTACCGCTTCCCCTGCGGGTCTGCGGCAGCCAGCGCCATGATTTTCAAGGAAGCACTGTAGGTGGTTAGCGAATGCTGAGGCATTCGGTCGGCGATGTACTGCAGAGTCAGCTGCATTTTTTCATCTTCGGGAGGCTCGCCCGCATTTAACAACGCCAGCGCTGCCAGCGCTGTGATGCCACCCGTGTGCATTCCGCTTTCACCCCACGAGCCGTTGCGGCGCTTATCCTTCAGATATGCGACTCCCTGTTTCACTGATTGGCGAACACGTTCGGCCGACACGCCTTTGTCGTTCTTCTTACGTTGGAAAGCGCGGGCACTGTTTGAACAATGACAGACAAAAACAGCAATAAGGCTGCCCACTAGCGCTCGCCACAGATGCGACGATTGAAAGGTTTGGGAATGAGTCATGCCGGTCGTGCCATGAGGTATTGCGAGATAACAGAAGTTGGACCAAATCCACTGTCCCAAAAATCTAACAGAAAATGCCGACAAAGAGAATGTTTATTCGCTTCGTCGTTGCTGGTGAGCGCTTCAAAACTTACAATGGAATCACGCAGGCGGTCAGCGCGACGCCCCGACCGATGATGCGTGGAAGTTGAATTTGCTCCAGCGAGGAAAGAGTGTCAGGAAAAGCAAGAAGTCTGGGAGATGTCCTTCAGGAGTTCAGCCAACACCGCAAGGTGATGGAAAAGGAGCTGCACAAAGTCATCGTTGGGCAGGAAGAGGTCATCGATCAGGTCTTTGCCGCGATTTTCACGCGCGGGCATTGCCTGTTGGAGGGGGTGCCCGGACTGGCGAAAACACTGCTGGTAAGCACCATCTCGAAAATCTTGGATGTGCAGTTCAAACGAATCCAATTCACACCTGACCTGATGCCCTCGGATATTACCGGCACCAATGTTCTGGATGAAGACGAAAACGGCCGCCGGCAGTTCCGTTTTGTCGAAGGCCCGATCTTTACGAACATTCTGTTGGCCGACGAAATCAACCGGACGCCTCCCAAAACCCAAGCGGCGCTGCTCCAAGCGATGCAGGAACGCGAGGTCACCGTCGGAAATAAAACCTTCGACCTCAAACCGCCCTTTTTTACGATCGCGACCCAGAACCCGATCGAACAGGAGGGGACCTATCCACTGCCCGAGGCGCAGCTTGATCGGTTCATGTTCAATATCAAAGTAGGTTATCCGTCGGCGACGGAAGAGGAACAGATTCTCAGCGCATCGACGCGCGACGAAAAACCGGAAGTCAGAAAGATTCTTTCCGCCAAAGCGATCATCAACCTGCAAAAACTGGTCAACTCGGTGGCGGTCAGCGACTACGTAATTAAATATGTGGCGCAGTTGGTACGGGCCACACGTCCCGGCGACGAAAAAGCTCCAGAGATGGTCAAGGAACTGGTGGACTTTGGCGCGGGCCCGCGCGCGGGGCAGTTTCTGATTTCCGGCGGCAAGGCGATTGCGGCGATGGATGGTCGTTTCTCGGTCGGTATCGCCGACATCAAAAAAATTGCGTTACCGGTCCTCCGGCACCGCGTGGGCACAAACTTTCAGGCCCAAGCTGAAGGGATGGACTCCGAAGACGTTGTGCTGAAACTATTGGATTTGATTCCGGAACCCGCCGTACCAAAGTACGAGTAAAGGCACATCGATATCACTACGCAGTTTTGTTTCGGATCGCTGACACGATCGATTTAATGTCCGTCGAAAAATACCTCAAACCCGAAGTCATCAACCAGATCAAACGGCTTGATCTGCGCGCTCAATTCGTGGTCAAGGGATTTTTGCATGGTCTGCACGCCAGCCCGTTTCACGGATTCAGCGTCGAATTCAGCGAACATCGCAAGTATTCGCACGGTGATGACCTGAAAGATATCGATTGGCAGGTATACGCCAAAACGGACAAGTACTACGTTAAAAAATTCGAATCCGAAACCAACATCACCGGATACCTAGTGATGGATCTCAGCAAGTCGATGGGATACACGTATCGACAGACGCTGAACAAGTTCGATTATGCGATTTGCCTGGCCGCGGCGCTAGCGTATTTGATGGTCAGCCAACAGGATCCGGTCGGGCTGGTGACATTCAACGAAAAAATTCGCCAAAGCCTGCCACCCAAAAGCAAACGCACTCAACTGGGAAACGTGCTGTCCCTGCTGTCCAATCTTAAGCCCGAGGGTACCACGGATTTCAAAAACAGCATTTTTCAACTGGCTGCGATGCTGCGGCAACGATCGCTGGTGATGATTTTTTCCGATTTCCTGGTCGACGAACAGGAGACGCTCGACGCGCTGTACCGCCTCCGCCACAGCGGCCACGACGTTATCCTGTTCCATGTGCTGGACGAAGCCGAGGTGAATTTCCCTTTCTCGGGCATGTGTAAAATGAAAGATCCCGAAACAGGCGAAGAGCTGAAGATTGATGCCGACGGATTCAAATCGGACTATGTAAAACGAATTGCCGAATTCCGCGGGTCGCTGAACCGCGATTGCCGCCGAAATGGCATCGATTATGTGCCCATTGATACCAGCATGCAGTTTGATACCGCGCTGTTGGAGTACCTGACCAGCCGAAAAGCGCGGGGATAGGTATGTCGATTGCACATTTGAGTCTGTTGGGAGTTGGTGGGGCGCTGATGGCGATCCCGGTGCTGCTGCATTTTTTGATGAAACCCAAACCGGTATCCATGATGTTTCCGGCGATGAGGTTCCTGCAGGAAAAACACATCACTTCACGCTCGAAAATGCGACTGCGACATTTGTTGCTGTTGCTACTGCGATGTTTGCTGATCCTGTTGGTGGCCGCCGCTTTCGCCGGGCCTGCCGCAGCGACCGAGGATTTTGGAAACTGGGTGACACTGGGTGTAGTCGGTTTGGTCACGCTACTAACAGCGTTCGTGACATCAGCCGCGTGGCTGTCGGACAATCGGAACCGGCTGTTAGTGAATATTCTGGGTGCGATTACGTTGTGCCT
This sequence comes from uncultured Pirellulaceae bacterium, assembly GCA_937967505.1. Lineage (GTDB taxonomy): Bacteria > Planctomycetota > Planctomycetia > Pirellulales > Pirellulaceae > Mariniblastus. Next base: position 41,378 of record CALCJM010000108.1, read on the forward strand.
GATGCTCTTTTTTACCTGGAACGCGTGGCAAGTGTTCACCAGTTCCTCGTCCGGGAAACTAATCGGTCAAAACGGAATGCCGGTGGCAGCGATCGTGTTGCTGGACAACTCCGCGACCATGGGGTATCGATTTCAAAATCAAACGCGTCTGGAGAACGCCAAAGAGACAGCATCCTGGTTAGTCGCGCAGTTTCCGTCTGACTCGCAGGTCTGCGTTGTGGCCGTTGACCGTGACACCCCGTTCTTCTCCGTGGATACCTCCGCCGCAGATAAACGGATTTCCAATATTGATCCGACCTACGATGCCGAATCAATCCCCGCCGCACTGGCCCGGGCGTATAAACTGTTTGACGATGTCGAACAGGAACGCAAGGAAATATACGTTTTCTCTGACCTGACCACTAAAAGCTGGGCTGCAGGAGAAAGCAACGTCGCACTTAAGCGACTTGCCAAAGACGAAACGGTCAGCACATTTGTGATTGACGTGGGCGTCGAGCAACCGGTCAATACGGGGCTGGGACAGTTGGAACTGGCCGAAGCGGTTATTTCCGCCAGTGGCGAATTAAACATTGGGACCAGCATCACGCAAACCGGCGGAACAGAGACCTCCTCGAAAACGCAACGATCCGTTCGCATGCGTGTCTTCCAGCCAGACAATACCAGACCCGCCGTGCGAGATGGAGCGACTGTTTTTCCGGATGCAGTTCAAGGCGAAAAATCAAAAATCGTAACGCTACCGGTGACGGGTCCGGGAGAAACCAGCGGCGTTGCCGTTGATTTCAGTTTTTCCGATTCTCTGGCCGTTGGCACGTGGCATGGAGAGGTTGAAATTCTTGGCGCGGACGCCATGCCGATCGACAATCGCAGGTATTTTACTTTCGAGGTCAGCCCACCGAATCAGACGTTGGTCATTCATGGTGACGACGTGTCTCCCGGAAACCTGATCAGTTGTATCGCACCGCGCGAATTACAGGACCGCGGTAAATCGCGGTTTGAGTGTACAGCGGTAACGCAAACTGCATTTGATACCGCAACGGATCTGTCGCAATTTGCGGTGGTTTATGTTCTGGATCCCGGACCGGCAGGAGATCTGTGGGGGGAATTAAAAAACTATGTCGAATCAGGCGGCCGCGCGGTGGTTTGGCTGGGGCACAACGCGCTCAACCGGGGTGCTCCAGACCCATCATTCCTGACCGACGATGCAGTGGATGTATTGTGCGGGAAATTGCTGTTTCCATTTCGGGCGATCGAGGGTGATGTCTACCTCAGCCCCGACGGGCTTGACCATCCGTCTCTGAAGACATTCCGAGGTATCGCGAGCAATGTTCCATGGAGTAATCATCCGGTTTATTATCACTGGGGGATCGAGCGTGATGACAGTTGGCAGCGGTTCCCGACGGAGGTGATTTTGCAGTACGGCAATCGCGAACCGGCGCTGATCGAACGCGCGATTGGAGCAGGAACGATGGTGGTGATGACCACGCCGATTTCCGAGCCCTCCAGCAGCCCCGATCGTGAGATCTGGAATGAGCTGTTTTTGGGGTCGCCATGGCCGGCGTTCAGTTTGACGCTGGATTTGTCAAAATATTTGGCCGACAACGGCGGGCGATCGCTGAACATTACGGTCGGTGAAAACGCGGTGCTGCAAAATGATCTCAAGACCTTCTCTGAAAGCTATCGGGCATTTTCGCCGGTGGTGGATAAACCGCCGACGCCGTTGACGACCATCAACGGGCAGTTGAATTACAAATTTGTCGATGCTCCGGGGAATTATTACCTAAAACCGCAACAGGTGGGGTTCTCGGACAATCGTGGATTTTGCGCCAATGTTGACACCCGCCAAACCGACCTGACGCGCGTCACGCAGACCGAGTTGGATGTGGTGATGGGAGAGGGCAGATATCAACTGGCGCGGGACAAGAACGAAATCGAGTTTCAACAGGGGACCTCTCGACGGGGGCAGGAGTTTTTCCCGTTGCTGATGTTGACGGCCATTGTTGTGATGGCGGTAGAACATTTGCTGTCCAACCGTTTTTATAAAAGCTGACGCGCCGAGTACTTAACACGAAACACTTAACACTGCCCCCCTCACCCTTTTATGGATTCCATCTCTCTGCTGCCAATCCTCAACCCACTGTTATTGACGGTGCTGTTTGTGGGGTTGTGTGCGCTGCTCCTGGTGGGGCCTGCCTTCAAAGATCTCTCCAAACGTCGCCGAACGATTCTCATAACGCTGCGAACGGTGGCAATCTTCCTAGCGCTGTTGGCGGCCCTGCGCCCCGGTTGCACGAAAACCACCGAACGCCAACAGGCCGGGGTCCTGATGTTTCTGCTCGACACGTCCCGCAGCATGGACCTACCCCACATCACCGACGACTCCACTCGCTACGGCGCGTTGAAATCCATGCTTGATGACAACGCAGCGCGGTTGGTGCAATTGGTGGAAAACAAGATCGACGTGCGTTTTTTTGGGTTCGACAACAAAGCCTATCCGTTGGAGACCGTCGATGGCGTAATCCGGCTGCCGCCCCGGCCAGAAGGTGCGGAAACCGACCTAGGAACACCGATTTTCGACACCAGCATCGAGGCACGTAGCGAACGGCTGGTGGGAATGTTTCTGGCCAGCGACGGTATGCAAACCACACTGACACCTGAAATCGAACTGGCCCAGGCGATCGACACCCTCAAAGACCTTGAAGTCCCGTTGTTCGGGATTAAATTCGGTTTGCCGGGGGACAGCGGGCAACTGGCCGATGTCGCGATCAAAAATTTTGCCGAACAACACGTCGTCAACGTAAAAAATAATCTCAATGCCTCCGCGACGGTTGTTGCCCGGGGGTATGCCGGTGAAACCATCAAGGTCGAAATGATTTTGATCGATCGCACCGGCCTAGAAAAGGTAGTGGGCGATCCGGTTTTTGTGACGCCCAAGACGTCCTTGGAGGAGACCAACATTCGGTTGAACTATACGCCGTTGGAATCCGGTGAGTTTCGCATCAAGGTCAGGGCGGTGCCGATGGAGGGCGAACTGGCCAAACGCAATAATGAATTGGACGCGTTCCTGACCGTCAACGATAAAGGCATGCGAATCCTGTACCTTAGCGGAAGCATGGGCTATGAGCAGGCAGCGCTGCGACGCTCGCTGGCGACGGCTGATTTTATCGAAATCGATTTTCGCTGGATCTCGCCGCGCGAACCCTTGAATCTGGTGGCGGTAGAAGAGGCTTTTCGGGATCCAACCTATGATATTTTTGTACTCGACGATGTCGCCGCCACACTGCTGCAACGTAACGACAGCCCCGCCAGACCGCTCGATGCACTCTCCGACGCGGTGGAAGGAGGCAAAGGTTTGTTGATGTTGGGAGGCGTCCACAGCTTTGGTGCGGGGGCCTACGCCAATACCCGATTGGCGGATGTAATACCCGTCCGGATGAAGCGCGCGGAACGCCAGGAATTTGGACAGGACGTTCGCCGCGAACTACATATCAACAATGAAATCAAACTGGTCCCCACACGCGATCATTACCTGACGCGGTTGGGGGACGCCGGCCTGGACGCGTGGAAAAAACTGCCGCCGTTGACCGGAGCAAACCGCTTCCAATCGGTCAAGGACAATGCGGTGGTGTTACTGCGCAGTGACGATGCCGCGCGGCATCCGATCATGGTCGAAGCCAACGTGGGAGGACGTGTGATCGCATTTGCCGGCGATTCAACCCGCCGTTGGAATTTCTTCCGGATGAATGACGATCCGGCTGAACGAACGTTCAAGCAGGAATTTGACCAGTTTTGGCGACAGGTGATTTTGCGACTGGCATTCTGGGATACCAAAACAGGAGAATCCGTTTCCATCGAACTTCCTCAACGTCGATTTCAACCGCGACCGCGCATCAAATTCGGTGTATCGGCACAAACAGCCCAGGGTGAATCGATGAAAGACGCGTCTTTCACCGCGATGCTGGTTCAGCCTGACGGAACGAAGCATAATATTCTAATTCAACGGCAGGCGGACGAATTTTCAGGGCAAATCGAACCCGACCTAGTGGCGGCCGCAGGTCTGTATCGGATCGAGGCGACGGGCCTGAGCAATGGAGTCGGCATAGGATCGTCCGAGCGACAATTCGTGGTGATGGACCGCGATAAGGAAAAAGCGAATCCGGTTGCAGACCCGGATCGGCTGGACCGTTTGTCGGCGGAGACGATGGCGGCCGGTGGGAGGTCGATCGAGCCGGACGAATTGGCCGGGGTGCTGGATGAAATGATTGCCAAACCGCCCATTGAAAAGATCAAGATACCAACGACCTTTCGAATGGGCGAAACCGCTCTCGACTCGACTGCCTTTTTGATGATCTTTGTCACCGTGATGACGGTCGAGTGGTTCCTACGCAAGAAGTGGCAATTGGTATAGAGAGATAGAGATGCGACATTGTCCTGAAAATGTCCTCAATTCTCCAAAAATCCAAACGTGGCGGGGATTTGCAATGGTCGAATCAGTCGCAGATTGAGATGATACTGCATCGATAAAGAATGCCGATTGCGGGTTTACCCTAAGCCGTTCGAAAGCATTCTCTGATAATCCGCACTTTACACCTCGACAATATACAGCCTCAAATGCCCGAAGCCTCAATCAGCGCACTAATTGATGAAGTCCGCGCCCAGTTTCAGTCAAAATTTGGAACCGATCCTGACGTGATCGTCGCCGCACCCGGGCGAGTGAACTTAATCGGTGAACACGTCGATTACAACGATGGTTTTGTACTGCCGATGGCGATCGAACGCTACACGGTTGCGGCCGCCAGAAAAATCGATGCCAACACCGACACTCCTGACACCGCTGAAGTGTACTCCATCGACATGGACGACACGTTGACCGTTGCGTTGGACGATATCAAGAAAGGCGAACGTGGATTTTGGGGAAACTATGTAACCGGCGTGCTGCATGGGATGGTGGAACAAGGTGCGGCCATTGCACCGTTTCAGGCTGTAACGCGGTCGAACGTTCCTATCGGCGGCGGGCTTTCCAGTAGCGCATCGCTGGAGGTGGCAACCGCCACTCTGGTGGAAGCCCTGACATCTACGTCAATTGATCCTGTTGCCAAAGGCTTGATCTGCCAACAGGCCGAACATGATTTTGTTGGCGTCCCCTGCGGGATCATGGACCAGTTCGCCAGCGTATTGTGCCAAAAAGACCACTTGCTGTTGTTGGACTGCATGGATCAGTCATTTCAGCACATTCCGTTTGCGAACCCTGATATCGCGGTGTTGATTATCAACAGTGAAGTCAAGCACGAACTTTCCGGTGGCGAGTACGCACAGCGTCGCAGCAGTTGCGAGAAAGCAACGCGCCTACTGGAGGTAGACTCGTTTCGCGGTGTAACCATGGAACAAATTCAGGCCAAACGCGATGCGATGGATCCCGTTGTCTTTAAACGCGCCAAACATGTGGTGGGCGAGATTGCACGTACCACCGACGTGGCTGAAGCTTTAAAATCGAACCAATGGGACAAGGTTGGCCAGCTAATGTATGCCAGTCACGAATCCCTGCGCGACGATTTTGAGGTCAGCTGCAAGGAGTTGGACGTACTGGTTGAACTGGCGCGAGCCACCGAAGGTGTGATCGGTTCCCGCATGACCGGCGGCGGATTTGGGGGATGCACGGTGACGCTGGTCGCAGGAGACAAAGCGGCGGCGGTGACCGAATCGATCTGCGAACGGTACGAACAAGCTACCGGGGTCAAGCCAACGGCATTTGTCACCCGCCCGGCCCGTGGCGCTCACCAAGTTGTCTAACACGCAGTGCAACCACGATCGCCAGAGCGCGGTTGCGCCATCAAACACCTTCCACCACCTGACAACGTCAACCTTCCGGGGATGAACGTGGCTACGCTCGCCAGAGCGTGGGGAACGATCAAACACTTCCCATCGCCTAAGCGGATTCCACCAACCAGCGACGGTAGCCACACTTTCCCCGGCAACGCCCCCCTTAGGCGATTGGCAGTTAAAAGCTTACCGTTGGCGATGCTGCCAGCTTCGCTCCGACGCTCTCAGCGTCACCAACGGACGATAAATTCCTGACTGCCAGTCGCCTTTAACGGCGCCCTGTTCAGATTGCGCCAAGCATCGGCGATGCGGATTCAATTGGTCAACACGCTCCGGCCAAACACCTTTTCAAGATGGTCAGCGACGGTTTCCGCCATCATCCTGTTACCTTGCGCGTTGGGGTGCAGGCCGTCGCGGCTCAGATGGTTTTCGGCCTGTACCCACATGCCCGGTGGTACGATTGGACTCCAAAAAATCAGACGTCTGATCATCGTGTCCGGAATCAACTCCAGATCATAATGCCGCGCCAACCGGCGATCGAAGCCTTGCCACGGATCACAAATAAAGCCCCGTGGAATTTCAACTAGGATCACCTCCGCACCTGTTGCCCGAAAGGACTCGATCAAACAAGTCATCCTAGCCTAGGTTGCTGCTACCGTTTCGCCATTCTTGTAGTCGTGCCCTCCAATTTCGAGGACCACGGCCGAAGGTTTCACCGCACAGATTTCCGGGATCAATTTCAACGCATCCGCGGTTGTATACCCATTGAAACCATAGTCCTTGACGGGAATGGAAATGAGTTTTTCCAGTTCCTGCGGATAACCAAAATCTGTCAGCGAATCACCAAGGCAAACAACAGGCCCCTGCTGCAACTGCCGCGGCGTGTTCGATGCCGAACCACTCCAATGAAGGTCAAGCATCCAGATGATGCAAAGTGCATACGCGACCGGCCAGAGCAGAGAGCCACTAACCGGTGACATTGCCGCACCCTGAGTATCGTTAACGCGCGGGCTGCCTTGACGCCACTGCGACCAGGCAAGCGCGACCAAACCGGTAATCAATGTCCCCAGCGCAAACGCAGGTTCCAAATTCTTGATCAGGATCAGCCAAATCAAGGCAGTTACCATCAACGCGGCATCTAGGTGGTCGCCCCGCCGGTGTCTGAAGAAACCAATCAGCAGCCACCCCAATGCAACCCCGGGCATCCACGCAGGAAAGGCAACCAGAGTTGAAACAACCAACAGTGTCTTGAGGATCGTTAGCAACACAGGAAGAACTTTTGTGCGTGGAATGAAAAGGGCCCGGGGATGTTTCTCAGCTCATTACGTCGAACTCCCTCCTTTAAACAGGTCTTCAAAGTGAACGTATCCCGAGGCTGCCAAGTCCTTCACTGGTATAAATCGCAGCGCGGCTGAGTTAATGCAGTATCGCAATCCGGTTGGCTGTGGACCGTCATTAAATACATGACCAAGATGCGAATCAGCATGCTTCGAACGGACTTCTGTGCGGACTGAAAAAAGTTTTCGGTCGGTTTTCTCCAGAATGTTACTTGCGACCAACGGGCGACTGAAGGAGGGCCAGCCCGTACCTGAATCGAATTTGTCCAGTGAACTGAACAATGGTTCGCCAGAGACTACATCCACATAGATGCCAGCCCCTTTTTCATCCCAGTGCTCGTTACTGAAAGGACGCTCTGTCCCTTCATGCTGGGTAACATTAAATTGAATCCCGGTCAAACGTTGCTTCAACTCCGCCTCACTTGGCTGTTTATAACCGGCCAGGGGCTGGTCTGCCCATTGAATCGTTTCGCCAGCGCCGACGACGGTGTCGGGTTTCTTGACGACCTGATAATGTGCCTCACTTCCCCAGGCTTTGGCGATGAATTGATCCCGTCCGGAACCGTAGCGATAAGCCTTGTAATGCATGGGATTGGTCAGGTAGTAATCCTGGTGGTAATCTTCGGCGACGTAAAACTTCTCCGCGTCGCGAATTGGAGTGACGATCGGACGGTCAAAGCGCTTCGATTCTTCAAGCCGCTGCTTCGATGCCTCCGCAAGTTGTCTCTGCTGATCGCTTGCAACAAAAATTGCTGACGTGTACGATTCGCCTCGGTCAACGAATTGCCCTCCGGCATCAGTTGGATCGACGGTTCGCCAGAAAACTTCCAACAGGTCGTTGAAGGTGACCTGATTGGCATCGTAGGTTACTTTAACAGACTCAAGATGCCCGGTCCCTTCGTTACAGACCTCCTGATAAGTTGGATCGATGGTGTGACCTCCGGTATAGCCGGACAGTACCTCGACAACGCCGTCTACTTTTTCAAAATTGGCCTCGACGCACCAAAAGCAACCACCTGCAAAAACAGCCGCTTCGAGTTTGGCGTCGGCTTGAACTACCCGTGCCACAGGCCGAGAATGGCTCCAATTTGCTGCCGTAACAACCGTCAAGGAGAAAGTGGCGACGATTGCAAATAGAATGGATCTCGATTTCATTTGAATCTCCCTAGTTGAACAATGTACCGACATGCCTTTTGATGACACGGGTGCCGATTTCTTACTTCAACCCGCAAAACATGGGGGGAAACAACGGATTTTGGGGCCGCAGCACTCCCAAGCGTTGCAAAATGTGGCTCTTGGTGGTTGCGCGGTGCTGATGGTTTTCCTGGCCCTGTTTCTAATCAGCGGTCCCTTTGAATACGGCTCCACCAAATCCCGTCCCATCCTTGCCGTCGTTGGATTGTTGTTGGCGGCAGCCCTGGCAGCCTTTTGGGGGCTTGGCAAGGCGACAAAGGTTCCTCTCAGCCAACGAAAAATACTCCTGGTAATCATTCTGGGGTTCGCCATCAGCACGCGCTTGGTCGCGCTGTTCACCTGTCCCATTCTTGAAATCGACTACTACCGATATATCTGGGACGGGAAAGTTGTTGCTGAAGGATTATCGCCATTCCAACACTCACCGGCCCAGGTTCTGGAATCGCGCCCCGGAACACACGCGCCCTTGGAACGGCTTGCTGCCCTTTCCATGCGTTCCGAAAGTAACCACATTATTGTTGGCCGAATTCACTACGAAAATTACACCAGCATCTATCCACCTGTCAGCCAACTGGTGTTCGCAGCGACGATGAAGTGGATTCCCGATTCAGCCAGCGTGGAAGCTCATATTTTCGCAATCAAGTTTGCCCTGGTACTCTTTGATCTGGCGACACTGATGTTGATCTATTGGTTATTGGTTCTCTTCAAGGTTCATCCAGGCTGGTTGATTACGTACGCCTGGAACCCGTTAGTCATCAAGGAAATTGCCAATGGCGGGCACCTTGATTCTATCGCTACATTTTTTTTGATTCTGTCTCTGTGGGCTGTCGTTCGTTGGACAGTAGCGGAGCGCGCTTCGAAGTGGTCAAAAATGTGGATGGCCGTTGGTGGTGCGACGGCATTGGCCCTAGGTGTTGGTGCCAAACTTTTTCCAGTGGTTCTGTTCCCTGCGTTGGTAATCATTATCGCCAAACGTAGTTGGTTGAGCGCCGGTTTGTTTGCTGCCGTGTTCGGGCTGGTCACCTGGGTATCAATTTTGCCGATGTATCAGCCCGGAGGATACCGCACAAGGTTGCAGCACGAGTCCGGTGGCATTGGTGAAGTGACGGTTGCTGCGAACGAAGAACAGGCGAAAAAAACTCAAGGGGGCGGCGCAGCGAGTCGAGACGGCTTGGTTGGATTCTTTTCCAGTTGGAGAATGAACGATCCGGTTTTTTCCACGATTTATTTGAATTTGAAACATTACCAACGGGACGCAAACTGTCCCTGGTTTGTCATCACCAGCGGAAACTGGCGAAACCAGTTTTTCCAATGGTGGCAACAACGTCAGTTAGGGGGAGAAGACCCGGCGTTTTGGGCAACGAAACTCTTTACGCTCGGTTTGTTCGCGATCGTTTACGGGTGGCAATTGGTGGTGTTGTACCGGGTTGAATGGACCACCGAGAGGTGGCTGGCGGTTTTGCCGCGTCGTCTGCTCTGGATCATGGCACTGTTCTTGCTGATTCAACCAACGGTGAACCCGTGGTACTTTGTTTGGATCGCGCCGCTAGCCTGTTTTTCAAAAAACCGGGGTTGGATTATCGCGTCGGGTTTGTTGATGCTTTACTACGCGCGGTTTTGGTTTAAGTCCCTTTCAGGGACGTTCGAACTTGCAGGCTGTCACTACAGCGGTGCGGGGCTGTTCGATCACGGATTCGTTTTTCTTGAATTCGGATTGATTTTTGGCGCTGTGCTTTACTTTTGTTTCTATGAACGCCAGAATAAAAAAATGCTGATCAATAGCGGCGATGGTATTCGTGAATGAAGCGCTGATGTTGTTGGGCGATTTGTACTTGTATTTGACCTTACAAACCAAAAGTAATACTGAGGAATCTTGATGAAAACTTTTACACGAGCGACCATGGCTTTTCTGTTGACGGCTTCATGCTGTTGCTTCTCTGGTTGCGGTGGTGGAGAACAACCGGCACCGTCAACACCGTCGGAGGCAACGGTATCCACTCCCACCGAAACAGGCGCGTCCGGCTCGACGGCACCTGAAACGATGGAGAAGACCGACGGCTCAGGCAGTAAGTAGCAAATCAGAAAGGGCGGAAAAAGAAACCGCAGCGCTTTTTCGCACGGGCGAATCTCCAGATGCAGATCGTTGGAGATCCGCCCTTTTGCGTAATTCAGTCTCAATTCAGCCACAATATTGACGACGTGCGCGTCGTGCTTTTGGGGCGTTAGGCGACTGGCATTTAGAAATTTACCATCCGTTGGCGACGCTGAGAGCGTCGGAGCGAAGCTGGCAGCATCGCCAACGGTAAGCTTTCAACTGCCAATCGCCTTAAGCTTTTTGGGGTTGGAGAGCCTGAGCACCCGGGCAGCTGCTTCTGGGCGGCTACTTCACCAGTCGTGTTTCCGGAAACTGCGATACCCAGCCAAACCAGAACACGTTGTGGGATGGCACTCTACTCAGGCTTTTGTCACCGGCGACCAAGCCGTCCTCTCTCACTTGCCATTTTCGACCGGTGGTGTCAGTTGCTTCACCGCTTCCATCCCAGTGAGTGAATTCGATATCATCGGCGCTGTAAGCGCGGCTGGTTCCAGCACGGTCAGCCAACACGACAATTCTCTGGTCGGCAATTTTGTCATGGTGCACGCCCTTTGCGGCCAGAAAACTGATCGCAACGGCCAATTGATCATCGCCTTTTCGGAATGCGAGAACTTCATCCTTGTTCAATAACCGATCGTCTATCTCTGGAACCGTAAACATCAATTCGTCGGTGCCAAAGTACTCCCGATAGGCCACGCCTTCACCGTAGTCACGATTGTGGCCGGTATTGAGTGACAAAACGGATGTTTTGGGGTGCTGCTGTTTCCACTTCCCCCAAGTGGTCGTGACGAGATATCGTCGATCTAATTTGATGTTTTTTCCTACCAACGGTCCAACCACAGGCGCGCCTTGCAAAGTCGACCAGAGCGATTTGGTGGCATGGTCATACATGAGTTTGTTGGAACGATAGAGGAATCCGCTGGTTCCCAGTTCGTGGTGAACGCCGTTGACTTCTGTCTGATACACGATCAGAGCACCGCAAAGCGTTCAGTAGACGCCATTGACGGATTCACCGCCAATCGTATCCTTGAACATCTCATGCCACGCGAGAATCCGTTTTGGGTAGGCACGTGCGTCACCATTGAGCTCAATACCAAACACCACATCGCTGTCCGATAGGTAGGTTGCAGAATTGGCCGCGATCATTTCCGGATTTTTTAATGGGGGAATGCCGTCTCGTCGAACGCCCCCCCAGCGTATTTCATCCAACCGGATCTGTGCATTGCTCGTGTGTGCGAAATATTCTGCAAATCGAGGGTCAATCTTGCGATACAGTGCCGATTTAAAGGTTGCATACTGCGGATGGGGATCGTAATTCTGTTTCCAACTCCATTGAAGCCATTTGTCAAAGTCAAAGCCGAACTGCTGACCAGTTTTTGACGCGAGCAGGCCGATGATTTGTGAGCGCTGGTCTACAGGAAGGAAACGGCCAATCTCCAGCAGTATCGGCACGGAAGAAAAATCCCAATTGTGACGGACTTCATCGAGGCTCCGATTAAACTGCCCGACATCGCCGGATAGCATTTCAAGAAACCGGACTTGGTTCACCACAACCGATTTTCGATCGGTCATGGATGGCTTAAGTGCGAGAACCTTTTTGATGGCCGGAACGGTTGGCATCGTCACCGGCACTGCTGATTCACCAGCCCCGGCATTTTGCTTCGTGGGAGTTGCCGCGATCGGATCTTTGGCACTTGCGGAGTCTACCGTCGCAGCTTTTGCCGAATCCGATCGAGGTGATGGAGCGATATCATGGGTTGGAACTTGCGGACTGAGGCACGCCATCGCCCCCAAGCCCAGCACACCACCCAATAGAAAGATTATTACCGTTTGTATTTTTGACATCTTCGATATCCCGGTGCTGATAATGAGACGCGCAGGAGTGTAAGGCGGTTTCTGACCGTCGAACAGCTTCTGACACGCGCGCTGAATTCTGCAAAACTTTCACTCAACGACGAACGATTGACGAAGCAAAAGGTCTCTTCTGTGCTCCTAAGACTGGAGATTTCCGCAGCCTGCCCAATTTTTCCAACAGACCGCGCGTTGTGGGTTCAATCCTGAATAATTTGGTCAGTCTTGTCACTTGCAACACCTCGCTAACCAGGGCAGAAACGTGTGTCAAATACACCTTTCTACCAGAGCTTCCCGCCGATGACCGGGCCCAAAGTAATGCCGCTAGGCCACTACTGGAGATATACCCAATATCCTGACAATCGACGATAATCCGCTGAAAACCCTCGGAAATCATCTGCGACACATGGGCTTTGAATGATTCCAAAGTTGCAGAATTCAGTCTGCCTGCCAGAAGGAGTACTGCGACGCCATCAGGCATTCGTTTGACTATGGTGCTCATTTTATTCCTTAAAGTAAAACCACGTCGTCTGTAAGAATCCAACCAACCTCTTTCGCCCAGAAGGCATTCGGGATTTACATCACCAAATTCGTCGCACGAATCTCATTCACCAAACCGGTAATGAAACGCCTTGCCCGGGCGTAGTTCGAGACGTTAACCTCGCCTTCCACAGCCGCGGCGTTCAATGCCGAATTAAGCATGTCGAGATCACTCAGAAACGCGGTTGCCGCTTCATCGGTGGTGATGGAGTTATCCATGATGGCCGAATCGACCGTATCGACGATGGCGGAAAACTTCTCGCTCTGTAAAGCTTTGGGCCAATTGGCCGTCCGTTCTGCCCGATCGATGTCGCGTTTGGTCAATCGAAAAGGCTGTTGCAGCTGACCAACCTGAACAGGGGCAATTCTTCCTTGTCGAAGATCCTGGTAGTCACTTTTCGCTTCCGCAAAAGCACGTTTGTACTGTTGCAAATTGGCAGAACGATTTTTGCGTAAGCCGAGGTCAATCAAATCTTGCTTGCGCTGTTGCTTTGCCTGTCTGGCCCGCTGCTGTGCTGTCTGTTGTAAGCTTTGCTGTGCTTGCTGTCGCTGTAGTTGAAGCTGTTGCGGCGACAGCTGCTGACGGCCTACAGAACCCAAACGACGAATTCCCCGGGAAGAAGAACCCCCGCGCGAAACTCCTCGCCGAACAGAGGCTCCACCGCTTGAGATGCCACCAACGCTCCGTGATCCCGACTGCGCGTGTAGGTGAGAAGGATCGGAAATCACCAACGAGATCATTCCAGTGATAAAAATGACAATGAGGTATTTCATTGCGTGCTCCAGTCAGCTGAATTATTTTATCTGTCAACTGTTTGAAGTCGCCACCGGCGTGAGCTTACCGGGGCGTCTGTATTTTTTTGCAATCGCTGAAGTTTGACTGAAGATGTCAAAGACGCTTGCTTGATTGCGCTACTACAGCGCGGGCTCGCGCGGGGCGTAAATCGCTGCAAAAAAGCGTGGATTCCCGGGATTGTCCAACACGGCCCCCCCAACGAATCAACACGAATCAGTCGCCCGAAGCGCGATAGCACATTAGGAAAATAGACAGAAGCAAGAGAGCCAGCTTGGTGAGATGATTCACCCGCAGACGGAGCATATAGGCAATCGGGCTTGCCCACCGTTTTCTTTTTACCGAGATTGAACGGCTGATTTGAACTGCAGCGTGATTACTCGTCCGGGCTGGATCCGGATCCGAAACCGCCCGACTTCTTCTTTTTCGCTACCGGAGCACTTGGATCGGCTTGCGAATTAAGCGCCCAATCATAATCAAAAAAGACCACCTTCACTTCGCCGCTGGTTGCTTTCCGGGTCGCATCTTTGATTGATTGATCACTGGTTAACTCACTGATCCAACTCAAATAGCTGCCATTGGGATATCTTGCTTTCCAGTCATCGCCATACCAGCTGAGGATTCTGCTCAGTTTCAGCTCATTGGTTGCCGGGTCGTACATGACATATTTCGGATTGTTGGCGAACTGAATGCTCTGATCCTGAAGTTGGTCGCGCACGCGCGATCCGGTGAATGCCTCCGCACGAATCGAGGGGCAACTGCGGGCGGCACAAACAAGCGCCACGTGGATGCGCGGTTCTTTGAAGTTCGGCCGGATCGTACCGTGCTCTAGGTCGTTCAGGCTGATCGTCCGGCCGGCATAGATGTGTTCCTTGATGTCGAAAAATCCCACGCCATCGACCTCGAATCCATCAACCGAATCATGGATTTTATGGCTGATGACGCCGTTGATCACCAGTGCATTGTAAGCATTACAAGCTAGCGCCAGTTTTTCATCTTCGGTCTGTAGCGAATCAGGATCACACTGTCCAATCTCGCGAATGTACTCACGAAACAAGAAGTCTTTCTTCATCCCGTCATAGTCAACTAATCCATTGCTGACGTACGATTTGAGCAGGTAATCCCAAACGGCATGGTCAACACCACTGGCGTCAACTCGCGGGGTCGGTTTGGTGGTGGGCTGGATATTCTGGAATGCCTGCCACGCCACAAACAACGGCACAATGAAAGATACAATCGCGACCCAAAAATAGCCGCCATAGTAATTCGAATCTTTACTCACACTTTGCTCCCAGAGGTGGTTAAACCAGGACTTCCGGCCAGTTGTACCAGCTTCGGCTCAGGTGCCTCACCCAGATGAAGGATTTGCATTGGGCAGCGCACGACGCATTCCTGACAACCAACGCAGGGCGTATCCACCAACGTTACCGGTTCACCACGCAGCGCCCGGCCTTTGATATCGATACCCATCTGGCAAAATTGATTGCAAACATTGCAGTCAATGCACTTGCCTTTTTCAGGCGAGATTTTGAACTTTGACCAGCGCCCCCAAAAATTCATCCAAAACGCCAGCGGGCACCACATGCGGCACCAGATCCGTTGTCCCAGAAAAGGATAAAATCCGATCGACAGTGCACCGGCGAGCAAAGTCCCAACCCAAACATCATACCAGCCGAACAAATCCAGCCGCAACGGTTCATCCCCTTTGACCCACAGCACGGGTTGCCACCCCATCAAATCGGCGATCGTGGCGATCGTCGCCAACAAGATAAAAATATAACCATACTTTTCAATTCGTCGGGGCCAGTCACCTTTGGGGCCGCGATGTCGGAACCCGTTGCCGACGGTTTCGGCCAGAGCACCACAGGAACAAATGTACGAACAGTAGATCTTGCCGAACCGGATCGTAAACAGCGGGATAATGATAAAAGTCAGGACGACCGCCCATACAACACCAACAATACCGACCACATGCCACCACTCTGGATCACCCGGCCCGGCAACCGGATTGACCTTGAATGCCGTCATGTTCAATGGCCACGCATTGATGGCCTTTTTTAAAACGGGCGCGAAGGCGTTACGTCCAAAAAGCGCAACCAAAAACGTCGGAATCCCCCACCACAAAGTCCATTGGCAGGCGATAATGGTCAGATTACGCTTCCAAATAATCTTGTTGTTGGACTTAATGGCCCAGTAAATCCCGAAGATCGAAATCAGGCTGAAATAGAGCAGGTAATAAACGCCAGACAGATTGGCAAAATACCGCGCCCCGCGGCCTTGACTGCCAGTCGCTTCGTTTTTGAATCCGGGAGAAAGCGCATCATAAGCTGCTGTCACACCAAGGTCACTGTTGAGTGCCTTCAAACTCAAGTCCAGAAAATACGGTCCACCACCGGCTTCTGCAGGGTTGCTGGTCACTGCACCAGGCGAAACCATCCCAAGCACAAACAACACGGCGCACAGGCTGAGAACTAATTTCGTGGCTGGCACGCGGAACGGAGGACTCTTGCCGCGACCGGACATCAGATGCTGAACAATCCGTGCCCCCAGCGTCAGCAAACCAACGACTGGAGCCAACGTCATCAGCAAAAATGAAATGAGGCCGGAATTGGGATCGAGAAATGAAAGCCACGCAGGCCAAAGAAATTTCCCGTCAGCTTCTGCAGGATGCAAGACAAAATTCTTGGTGCCAAAGTACAAAAAGAGTCCGACCAGAATCCCGATGATTGACCAGATCACGCGCTTGTAATTCCAGATGCCATCGAGCTCCATCCCGGTGTCCATCAGGAATTCGATTGGCGGAAGCGTTCCAATTAAAATAATGACCTTGTCATTTTTGATGGTCTGAATTTCCCCCTCAACATCAAGATCGACTTCCTTGTCTCGGCTTTGCACGATATTACTTTTGAAGATTGCCTGAATCTCGCCCTTGGCGATTGCGGTATCCAGCAGCCTGCGGTTCTCCTCCTTGGCACGAAAGAAATCATCGCCACGATACGAAATGGTGACGCGATTGTGGTCCTTTAACATTAGGGCTGCCTCGATGGCAGAGTTCCCGCCGCCGATGACCAGCACGTCTTCATCGTTGTAGTCTTCGCTGGTGTGCAGTCGATAGGTTACCTTGGCACAGTCGTCGCACCCGTCGATATCCAGTTTGCTGGGTGACCCCTGCCGTCCAACAGCGATCAGCACCTGCCGGGCAGGAAACATGCTGCCGTCTTTGATATCGACTTCGAATTGCCGATCCTGAATCTTGCGGATCTTGCTGACCTCGACGCCTTCTTTGAACTTCAGCTTTCGTTCGGCAACGGTCTGCTGGATGATCTGTAGAAAAACATCACGGTCCAGATCATGATCAACATCCAGTTCGCTGATATTCTTGATCGCCTGTGGCTCGGCGTAGACTTTCTTGCCCTTGGGAAAACTCCGCACCGTGCTGGCAAGTTCCGAACGTTCCAGCAACACATATTTGAGTCCGCGTTTTTCACATTCAATGGCCGCCGAGAGCCCCGCAGGGCCACCACCGACAATCACCAAATCAAGCCCCTCCAAATCGGCACTGTCCTTAAACAATCCGACGGCTTCCATCCCCTCAATGACCTGGCGGCCTTGGTTCGCTGCGACCTTGACCAATGGCAGGCCAGTCACATCCCCGACAACAAAGAGCCCTTTGACCGAAGATTCATACCGTTCGTTCACCACCGGCAGAATTTCCTGAGCCGGAACCGTCGCGAAATAGGGTTTCTTTTTTGTTTTTGGTTTGTTCACTGATTGATTATCGTAACTAGATTTTATTTTTTGATTGCTTGCTTGCCTTCTATCCGACTGGCAGAACAGCCAAGGGTTACGGAATTGTTGTGCTTTTCAATCTACCGTCAACACTTTCCTTTGCAATCCTGTGTTGAGATAGGCGATTTACAGCGTTCTTTATGCCATCAGGATCTAGCATCTCCGAGACTCCTGTGGTGCAACAGGACGATCCGGAGGCAAAATTACTTACTGGTAATACCGATGAAATTGTCAGTTCCCGAAAATAGTGTGGAAGATGTTTGGAACCCGCAGGACTACACTATGATAACGCACTCTTTGACCGGCTCGAAAGCTTGGCCTCGATGATCAATATTTGACACTCAATATTTGACACTTAACCTGCAGGCACTGAACGAATATGTGGATTGAACAATGCGAAGAAACAGATTGCTTTATTCAAGGGTTAAAGAAACGAAATCCGGGCCAACCGGAGTTCCATCAAGCTGTGAAGGAGTTTGCAGAAACGGTCATGCCATTTGTGCGGGAGAACCCGAGATATCAAAAGGCACAAATTCTTGAGCGTCTGACCGAGCCGGACCGAATCGTGATCTATCGTGTCGTCTGGCAAGACGATCAGAAAAACGTGCGCGTCAATCGCGCGTGGCGCGTGCAGTTCAACAATTCGATTGGCCCTTACAAGGGAGGTCTGCGCTTTCATCCAACGGTCACCCTAAGCGTTCTAAAGTTCCTAGGGTTTGAGCAAATCTTCAAAAACAGCCTGACTGGACTGCCCATGGGTGGCGGAAAAGGCGGGGCTAATTTCAATCCCAAAGGCAAGAGCGACGATGAGGTGATGCGGTTTTGCCAGGCCATGATGATCGAACTGAGCCGACACATCGGGCAGTTTACCGATGTGCCGGCGGGAGATATTGGAGTCGGGGCCAGAGAGATCAGTTACCTGTTTGGTCAGTACAAACGACTGCGTAATGAGTTCACAGGCGTACTGACGGGCAAGGGGCTACCGTTTGGCGGCAGCCTGATTCGCCCCGAAGCCACCGGGTATGGTTGCGTTTACTTTTGTGAAAACATGTTCAATCATCGAAATGAAAGTATTCGTGGTAAAACAATTACGGTTTCAGGATCTGGAAACGTCGCCATCTACGCTGCGGAGAAAGCGTTGCAATTAGGCGCGAAAGTTGTCACTCTGTCAGATTCATCAGGCTTCATTCATGACCCCGATGGTTTCAATGACGAAAAACTGGCATGGCTCAAGGAATTGAAAGAGGTTCGTCGTGGCCGGATCTCGGAGTACGCCGAACAATTTTCTTCAGCAACCTATCACGCCGGCCAACGCCCTTGGGGCGTTAAGTGCGATATTGCGCTTCCCTGTGCAACCCAAAATGAGATCAGCGTTGACCAGGCAAACGAACTGATCGGCAACGGTGTTCAGGCCGTGTGCGAAGGTGCCAACATGCCGACGGAACTTGAGGGGATCTATGCCTTCCAAAAGGCTGGTGTATTGTTTGGTCCCGCCAAGGCGGCAAATGCAGGTGGCGTCGCCGTTTCCGGACTTGAGCAAAGCCAAAACGCGTTGCGGCTGTCGTGGAGCCGTAAAGAGGTGGAAGAAAAACTGCAGCAAATCATGCACGACATTCACCAAAAATGCGTCACTCACGGAACCAGCGTCGGTAATACAGAACAGCAAGTCAACTATGTTCAGGGAGCCAATATCGCGGGCTTTATCAAGGTCGCTGATGCCATGTTGGCATACGGGGCGATTTGATTAAAGGTAATTGGCAGTTGAGCGTCTACCGTTGGCGATGCTGCCAGCTTCGCCCCGACGCTCTCAGCGTCGGCAACGGGCCGTGTTCCGCCTAAAGGCAGTACTACGAACGGCATTACGATTAGAGCATATACACACGAGGCTGGCACAGAATCCCGTGAGCACCGTGCTCAATTCATTTTGAGTTGTCGAAAATAAATCTGCTCGAAGTGGCCGGGCCCCTTGCCAGTAGCGAAGATCTGAACCGTGAGGTTTCCCAATGCGTTTCCGGGGGGCTTGGCGATTTTCCCCAGCAGTTTGGAATCGACTTCAATATGCCAGTGGCCGGGTTGCGACTCGAGACTGAACTGGTGGTAACCAAAACTTGTCTCTTCGTTAAATTGATCCAATGTGCATGTTGCCTCCTCTCCGTCATTTTTCAAGGTCGCCATGCTTGAATTCGTTTCTACCTCAAACAGAACGTTCTTTGAGTCATCCAGCAATCGAAATCCGACCCATTTGGCTTCGTGGTGACGAAATCCGTTGACAAACCGAAAATACTTTAGAGGTCTGCGTTGGCCATTCAAACACCGGAAGTCACGCGTGCCGTTCCCCGACAGAACCGCTTCGCCCTCGCCCCCTTTGGCCACATCCCATGTGCCTGTAAATCGTTGCGTTGGAATCATGTCTCGCCCATTGAAAAGAAATATCGGCGGGCCAACGAACTCGGTTAATCGGGTCAGGTTTGGGTCCCCTGCATTGATCCTCCTCCCCGGTTTGTACAAAGACGATTTCGTGGTACCGCCATCTGCAAACAGGAAAAACCAAACCGCAACGGCCAAAACCAGCGCTCCCAACGCGGTCGCCACCAATGTCGAAACTGGCCAACGACCTTTGATATTCACCAGTTCAAATTCTTGACCGTGCGTTCCGAAGGAAGCGGTCTCGCCGGTGACGAGGTCCCGGGTTTGGTCATCAGCAACCGGATTTCTGTCAACATCGACTGCCGTCACAAGATCCTGAATCGTGGTTACCTTGGCCGTTGCGGTAAACTCAAGGTCGTCAAGTTCGATGAAATTTGAGTCTGCGTCGGAATTTTCATCCAGCCTGTGGATGACGGCTTCGATCTCGGCATTTAATTCGGCGTAAGTATCAATTCGTTGTGCGCGGTCATGGCGGCACATTCTCTTCAATAACTCAAAACCTTGCTCTGACAGTTCGGACGGCCATTGGGAAAACCAATCATCCTCGAGCTTCATTTTGTTTGTGATCACATCAAGCGGCCCTGTTCCCGCGACGGGGGGGGCGCCGGCAACCATATGCCAGATCGTTGTACCCAAAGAATAAATGTCGCTGCGATGGTCAACCTCCGTCGCCTTAATCTGTTCGGGCGACATATAATAGGGCGTACCACTGATGGCTTGTTCCATCGTAATGGTGGCATCGCGCTGGGCATCAGTGAATTTTGCAAGTCCAAAATCGGCAACTTTGACAAACGGCACTGACGATGGAATCGGAATGCCGGCCGGGGCTTTGGTCAAAATCAAATTGCCCGGTTTGATGTCTCGATGAATCACCCCCAACTGATGTGCATTCTCTAAGGCATGACTGACCTGACGGGCAATATACCACGCGTGCGTCTCCGAAAAGCTCTTCTTTTCCTTAAGCAGTTTTTCGGCATCAATTCCGTCAATGAACTCCATCACAAGATAAAGTTGTTCATGATGAATCCCGAAGTCGATCGCTGAAATGATGTTGGGATGTCGAAGCTGACCAACGATTTTTGCCTCGCGCTCGAATCGTTTTGGTGTCAAGTCATTCCGGGCGGAAGTGAGGTTGATTGTTTTAATCGCGACCGGGCGATCCATGCGGAGTTGAGTGGCCTTGAAAACCGTGCCGACACCACCTTTGCCCAAAAATCCGTCAATCTTGTAGCCCGGAACAACGTCCAATGGATCCGCGAATATCTTCAAAAGGTCCAACTGCTTTCGATTAAGAAAACCTTTTCGGATGGCAATTTCCAAAGCTGAACCATTGGATGCCTGTTGCGCCTCCCGGATGGACACAAGCTGGGATTGGCTGAGAAGGCCAAGTTCTACCGCGGCATTGATTTCGGTCTGGCTGCTGGATTTGGTCATCTTTTTAATGTTCTGCTACTCTTGCAGTTGATCGAGCTTGGCCAGCATCGCTTTGATAGAGGGTCGATCAGCCGTCATGTCCGCACCGACATACGCGAACTTGACATTGCCTTGCTTGTCGATCAGGTACGTTGACGGATGCGCGTGTTTGCTGTGAATATCGAAGTAGTCTGTCGCGGCGAAATCCTTGTCCAGCACGATTGGGAATGGAACTTGATCGACTTGCTCTTTTTCCGTTTTCAATGCGGCTTCAATAAACTCATCAAGATGATCTTCTGCCCCCGGGTAAACGACAATCACTTCACAATCTCGTTGCTCAAATTTCTCATAATTGACAACCAGCCGCGATGTCTGCGTCTTGCAAAACGGACACAGCATTCCATTAAATCCCTCGGTGAATACGAGGATAATGTTTTTTTGACCGATGAAGTCAGCCAGTTTAATCTGATTCCCGTCTTTGGTCGAAAAGACCAACTCGCTAATGGATTTTGGTTTTTCAATATTAGATTCTACTGTGTCTTTGAATTTCATGTCCTTCGGGGCAGGGAATTTCATCTTTCCCATTCCTGCCATCCCCGCCATCGCCGGTTTCGCGACTACCGGTGTGCCGGCTTCCGCTTGACTGGATTCGTCCTGCTGCGGTTCTTCTAACGGTAGTGCGGTCTGATCGGTTATGGTTTTCGAATCCCCCACCGTCTGAACTTCTGAAACCGATTGGTCACAACCTGCAGCGGAAAGTGTGGAAAGCAGGAAAATGCCAATGCCAAGTCTCAATAATGTTGCATTCATGAATCGTAGCCCTTGAGTGAAAACGTTGCGTCAACCTTGAAACGGAGCGATCGGTCGTTTCGGGTCGTATTGTATCCCATTCATCATTGCAGAAGTGAATAACTTTTGAGAACTCGAATTTGGCCTTAACACGCCTTAACGGACAAGTTTTTCAGGCCCCGGGGCCGCTGTACTATTTATCAGATTCCTAAAATTTTATTCCGTAAGGCCAAGATACGCTGCCCGTCTACTGGCTCGTAACTGATTAAGCAAAGGCCAAAGTCATGAACAAACCTGTTATTGATTTGATTATCCCGGCGCTCAATGAAGAGGCCTCGATTCCACTGGTTTTGAAAGACTTGCCCCCCATCGTGAGGACAATTTTCGTGGTTGACAACGGATCCACGGATAACACTGCAGAAGTCGCTAGGTCGCACGGTGCGGTCGTTGTTTCTGAAGCTCAGCGCGGTTACGGTGCGGCCTGCCTGGCAGGAATGGCCGCCATCGAGAAACAGATTGGCACCGGAATCGCTGCTCCGGAAATCGTTGCATTTCTGGATGCTGATTACAGCGACCACCCTCAGTGTCTGACAGGATTGGTCCAGCCGATTTCGGAACGCGCCTATGACTTTGTGCTCGGCTCCCGATTGCTGGGAGAGCGTGAGCAAGGTGCGATGCCTGCGCAAAGCTATTTCGGTAACAAACTTGCCTGCTTTTTGATGAAGCTCTTTTTCGGAGGCCGCTACACCGATTTGGGGCCATTTCGTGCCATCCGATACAGTGCTTTGAAGCATCTCCAAATGAGCGACGAAAATTTTGGCTGGACGATCGAAATGCAGATCAAGGCCACCCGGTCGAAGCTGAGAACGCTTGAGGTCCCCGTGCCTTATCGAAGGCGCGTGGGTACCAGCAAAATCAGTGGGACGATTTCCGGGTCGGCAAAAGCGGGTGTAAAGATTCTCTATACGATTGCAAGGTACGGTGTGCAAACCTGGAAGACACGCCAACCGGAACACACCGATAAAGAGGTTTCCAGCCGGACGCTTGCCGATTTGGATGTCGACAGGCAGTTAATTGTGGATCAAATCGAATTAGGAGGGTAGACATGAGATCAATTTTTTTTCTCACCCTGACGTTGGTGAGCCTGATCGTCCTAGGAGGTGATGCACTTGGGCAAAGCAAGTCGAAGAGGATGGCTGCCATACCGCAGCGCCAGCTCTCGCTCGGGCAGGTGGTTCCCGAAGTGCGTCAGGTCTCTGTTGATAAGATAGATCACTCCGCTTGGCATTCCTTGCTACAAAAGTATGTCGATCAATCTGGAGGAGTAAATTACGCCGCCCTGAAATCCTCCGCAGAGGACAGTGCCGCCTTGGACGCGTATATCGCTTCCTTGGCAAGTGCAAGCTTGACGAAACCGGCAGACAAGAACGATCAGAAAGCTTTCTGGATCAACGCCTACAACGCGGTGACGGTCAAGGGGATTTTGCAGGAGTATCCTACCAAGAGCATTCGCAACCACACTTCTGAGACGGGTGGTTACAATATCTGGAAGAACCTGCTTCTGAATGTGGGCGGGAGTCAAATTTCCCTTGATGCGATCGAGCACAAAGCCTTGCGTCCGATGGGGGATCCGAGAATTCACTTTGCCATCGTTTGTGCTTCAAAAGGATGCCCGCGTCTTCTGAACGAAGCCTACGTTGGCGATCGGGTCGATTCGCAACTGGAGGTTAACGCCCGACATTTCTTCTCGCTGACACAGAATTTCCAACACGATTTGAGAGGCAGGTCATTCAAGCTGTCCGCAATCATGCAGTGGTTTGGAACCGATTTTGGGCCTGATCAATCTGCTCAACTTCAGGCCATTGCCAGCTATCTGCCCACCCGGGAAGCGCAGGCAGCGGCAACCAGCGGCGCTGTGGGCGTTTCGTTTCTTGATTATAGCTGGGACTTGAATGAGCAGCCAAAGCAGATGGCGGTCAAACAGAGCTCCAGCCAAATCAGCGGTAGTCGAAACAAAGCCACCCGAACCAGACAAAAGTCCGGAAGTGGACGACGGTGAAGTCGAAGATAGGTAACCCTACCAAACAAACAATGCGAAAATTCCAAAAGCTCAACTTTTTAAAAGAAGGTAACCATGAATTATAAACTTGGCTTTCTCATTATCCCCGCCGCACTATTAATGCTGACGCAGCCTGCAAATGCGCAATCGGGGTCCCGTTCAGCCACCCCGCCGCTGGGCTCAGGGTCGAGACTCGCTGACCCCGGATTTCCAACGCCACCCGTTGAGCCTGCCGCTCCTGCTCAAATGCAGGAGATGGAGATGCCAATGACATCACCTCCAATGACGTCACCTCCAATGACGTCACCTCCAATGGCAGCACCTCCAATGGCAGCACCTCCAATGGGGTCGTCAACAAGAATGGCACCGCCGATGGGTTCGTCCACGAGAATGGCTGTACCACCAATGAGCGCGCCTACGACAATGAGCGCGCCTACGATAATGACCGAACCGGCGATGGGGTCATCGACACCTATGGCGAT
>CALCJM010000109.1 GCA_937967505.1 uncultured Pirellulaceae bacterium
CTCCTTTCTCTGTGATTCTCCGTGTTCTCCGTGTTCTCCGTGGTGATCTTTTTTTTCACTTTCGTTAAATATTATTCCAATTGAAAATAGTATTCATGGGAACCCCAGACTTTGCGGTTCCGTCCTTAGACATTTTGGCTCCGGGCAGCGGTTTTCCGCCGAAGTGATTTTGCCGGATTGATTTTGCCGTATCCGGCAGTGCGGTTTATTTTCGTTTCTTCTTTTTGCGATCGGCGACGCGCTTGCGTTTTTCCTGGACGGCAGAACGCTGCTGTTCCATCACTTTTTTCTGGGCTCGGGACAGCGGAGTTTCCGAAGTTGAGGTGCCGATACCGTCGAGCCCCAGCGCGCTGGTGTCCAGCACCGGTTTGGGTAGTAATTTCTTTTCCAGAATCGCCCAAATACTGGAGGTGATAAAATACAAACATAGCCCTGACGGGACTTTGAAAAACATCAGCCCCATGAACAGCATCATGAACCCCATCATCTTCTGCATCATTTTTTGTTGTTCGTCCACCGCAGGCGGCGTGAACATTTTTTGCTGCACGTAAAACAGCACGATGGTCGCCAGCGGCAGGATGTTCAGGTACGGCCCCAGCCAACCGGTTTCCGAACCGAGGACTGCCGGCATCCAGTCTTTCCAGTACAGAAACTGGTCAGGCGCAGAAAGGTCACTGCACCAGTTCATGCCCGGAAACAATGGTTGATCCCGCAACGCGATGTCGGCTGAGAGGCCCCGGTACAGGCCAAGGAACACGGGCAGTTGGATAAACATCACCAGGCAACCGCCCAGGGGCTGGTAATTATGCTTTTTGAACAGCTCTCTTTGTGCCAGCCCGCGCTCCTGAAGATCCTCGTACTTGTCCGTAATCTCTTTCATTTGCGGTTGAAGCGCCTGCATCATCTGCGCGTTCAACGCTGCCTTGCGGGAGAAAGGGATCATCAAAATACGAACCATGATCGTCAGCAGGATAATCGGCAGCCCATATGAAATGCTGAAGGTCATCACGTACAACAGGTTCAACACCCACAGCAGAGGTTTCGAACACCACCAAAACCAACCGAACGCGCGGTTGTCATCCAGACCATAGTGGATCAACGCATCGTGATCTTTGGGGCCGGAGAACACTTCAAAGGTGCGTTTGATACTGCCGCCGGCGGGGACTTCGAAGTCCTCGTAGATCAAGCATGTGCAATCTACCAATCGTTTAAGTTTTGAGTTCTTGGGGATTTCGGCACCGTTGGTGACGGCGTTGATGTTGTTGACCACCGATTGTTGATCGACGTTGATCAGCGAAACGTTGAAGTATTGGCTATCGACTCCCACCCAGTTCCAACGCCCCTTTTGCGGATAGGTTGCAGTCTCGAAAGGGCTAATCAGAAAGGTGGGTTCCGGAGGCGTCTGGCCGGTGTTGGTCAGGATCTCGTTACCGCTGATGAAACTGTAGTTACTCTCGGGGGTTGAAAAGGTCACATCGCGGGCACCGGCAACGCCCATCAGCGAATTGCCCCCGAAGATTTTATTGGCATACCACCATGTTTCCGACGGTGTGCCGGTTGGGCCAACCAGCGAATAACCCAGCTTCTGATCGATATCCGAACGGTTGAAAACCTCGATCTCCAGGTTCCAGTGCCACGACCGCGAATTGATGTCCAGCAACTGTTCGTTGGTGGCTTTGGGAAGAATGTATCGTTTGACGACCTCGATTGGCCCCTTTAATCCCAACGGTGTCAGTTTGTCTGCGCTTAACACAAACCGTGCTTCCAACGCATCATTCCCGTTGATGTTCGAACGTGCAATATCCCAGTGGCCGGTTTCCATTTCCGCATCGATCGATTCCCACAAAAGTTGCGCTTCGGCAAAAGGCTTCTTCAGCATCAACGAGAACGATTCGGTGAACGAATGAGTTGGATCCAGCTGGCCGGGTTCCGGGCGAACCAATTCGATCGGTTTTTGACCCAGCGTGATTGAAAATGACAGCGCCGACCCATTGCGGTTGATGCCAACGAGGGCAGTTTGCCCGGGTTTGGTTTTCGCCAACATCAGTTCGAACTCATAACGTCCGGGGACGGGTTCGTCGTTAAAAGTTGTGATGATATCTCCGGCAGCCAATCCTCCCTGCACACCCGGGGCGGTTGCGTCGAATGCCGGCGTGCCGTGGCCAACCACGCCAACCACGCAACCAGCGGCCGTATCTTCCAGTTCCAGAACGCCGATGTAGCCGTATCGCAAATCGCCATCGCGGTAACGCAAACGCCCTTTAAAGTCCCGGCTGTTCACTTCCACGCGGCGAAGTGTTCCCCCGCGGCTGTTCACGGTCAGCAGATACCGTTGGCCGCTGTCGGGTGCCAAAGAGCCGATACTGGTCAGGGTGCCGCGGTTTTCCGGGGCGCGGTAATTCCAAGTATTGAGAATGGCGTTCTTATGCGCGTTTTCCGGTTGCCGCTGCTCCGTCAGGTCAAGAATTTCTTTGTCCGTCAGTCGTCCACCGTCGGTGCCGCTCAAGCGCGCTGTCGGTTGGGCGTCTTGATTCGATGGTGCGGCTTCGTCTGCCGTGCCTTCGGCAGTTGCACCTTCAGCGGCTGTAGCTTCCCCATCTTTGTCCGTTTTCTTTTGGGCGGCCATCTGACTGGCCATCTGGTGGGGAGTCTCAGCGGGCGCGTCAGATTCGGTCTGCTGGGCATCACCATCCTGATTGACCGATGCAGGAGTGGCTTTGTCAGGGTCATTCTGGCCGACATCGGGGGCGGGGCGCATCGCCATCGCCGCCAGCATGATCAGTGTGGAGAGAAAAACGAAAAGAATCGCTCGGCTGTTCACCAAATTGGTCCCGTGAAAACTGTATCGAAAGGCGAGGGGGGAGTGACGACACCGCCAATATCCAAGCCGTATTACCCGGACATCGGCCAATCTTGCAAGGCGATGTCACAGAAACGAAGGATTGTAAAACAAACAGCGCTTTCCCGTTATTCCAAAGATCGGCTTTTTAGGGAAATTCCGGCTCGCAAACACTCAAAACGACCGTGCACGGGGTTTAGGGCGACTGGTAGTTTGGGATTTACCATCCGTTGGCGACGCTGAGAGCGTCGGAGCGAAGCTGGCAGCATCGCCAACGGTGAGCTTTCAACTGCCAATCGCCTAAACACCGTCCGCAGCGTCTACCGGCCTTCCATCAGTCTGTCGCCCAAGAAATTGTCGAGCGTTTCGATCTGATGGATCTTGTCGCGCGTGGGTGCCGGATCGTAGTCGATTCGGCGGAACTCGATCTTTGCACCGTCCACAATGACGTAGCTGCAACGAGGATCGCCGTCGCGCGGCTGGCCAACGCTGCCGACATTGACCATCAGCTTTTGTTCGCCCAGTTCAAATTCGTTGCCGATTTCTGTTGGCGAGTAGAAGCGGCAGTTCTCGGTAAAAATCCCCGGGACATGCGTGTGTCCCTGAAAGCAATACTGCTGGATAAATCCAAACAGCCTTTCCATTTTTCGCTGGTTGTAGACATCTTCGGGGAAAACGTATTCATTCAGCGGGCTGCGCGGCGATCCGTGCACGAACAGAAAATCACCATCGCGAAAGGTACGGGGCAATTTTGCTAGGAAGTCCCAACGCTCCTTGGCACCGGCGATGGAACGATCCTCCAGCTGTTGCCGGGTCCAGAAGATCGCTCGTTCGGCACCGCTACTGAAACCGTCAGGGTCAAACAGAGCTCCGTTGTCGTGGTTTCCCAACAGGACCATTTTGAAATCCCGACAGGCATCAATGCACTCGCGCGGGTTGGGACCGTAACCGACCACATCACCCAAGCAAAAGACCTCTTCGACCTGCTGAAGTTCTATGTCAACCAGCACCGCATTGAGCGCTTCAATGTTGCCATGAATGTCACTGATAATCGCTCGTTTGGTCAAATCTGGCTCGGCGGCTGAATTGGAACGCTTGGTGATGGCAAATCATCAATCTCAATTGTCCAATATATCGCCGCTTGCCACGGTGAGAACCCGACTTGGCCAACAACCGGCAGAAAAACTAACGTCCGCCCAGCAACCGGTCTCCCAGCATATCGTCCAGGTCGGCGATGGCGTAAATTTTATCGCGCGTCGTTTCCACCGCATACTCGACCCGGTGGTACCTCACGGTGCGGGCTTCGGTGTCCAGCACCACGAAACAGGAGTCGCGGTTGTCATCACGTGGTTGGCCAACCGAACCTACGTTGAACATGCATTTTTCATCGCCCAAGTTATATGTGGAGTCGGACAATGTGGCGGGGGCCATAAACTTGCGTGATTCGGTAAATACGCCGGGCAGGTGAGTGTGCCCCTGAAAGCAAAATTTCTCAAAACGACTCAGCAGCGCGTCCATCATCGCGGTCTGGTAGATGTGTTCCTCGAACACGTATTCGTTGGTCGGATCGCGGGGCGAGCCGTGCACGAACAAAAATTCTCCTTCGTCGTGCCGTCGTGGCAAACCTCCCAGATAGTCCCAACGCTGGTCGGCACGATCCATGTCGGGGTCGTTTTCAAGCTGCTCGCGCGTCCAGAAAATCGCTTTCATTGCAACGGGGTTGAATCCCTCGGGATCAAAAATGGCCGCTTGATCGTGATTGCCGAGAATCACCAGGTCGCAACGCTCCGAGACCGTATCGAGACACTCAACCGGGTTGGGGCCGTAGCCGATAACATCTCCCAGACAAGTGATCGTATCGACGCCAATCGAATCAATTTTTGCCAGTACGGCAGTGAGCGCTTCGAGGTTGCCATGGATGTCACTGATAATCGCTCGTTTCACTTGGAAGACCTTCTGTTATTCAAACGTCCATGCTCGATTACCGGGAACTCATCTCGAGAGAAGAAGGCTCAGCGGCCTGTGAGTCAGGAATCCATGGTGGGGAAATGATGGCAAATTACCGACAGCCCTTGTTACTGCTGGAGGGGCGCCGGTGGTATCAGTGGTTACTGGGGGATCGGAAGTAAAAGGGGTTGTAGAGTCATCGGCACATCCGTCCAACGATCAGGCGACAACACCGTGAAGTTACAATTAAAACCGATGGTTGGCGGTGATGATGCATGGGTTTTGTCAAATAATTCTTGATTTTCGGAAAAAACACACCTGTCCCAAACCGTCAGCTTCAGCGAAAACGATCTGCAGAATGGTGACTGGTATTTCTCACTTGCCTGTATGTTAACAAAAAACGTTGGCAGTTGCGTAGAACACAACCATTTATTTTTGGCTTGGGTAGACTGCGCACGGCATTTTCGCAATATTCAGAGCCCCAATATGACCAACCCTGTCGGTAAACCCTATTTTTATGTCGTTTTTTAATCTCGCAATCGAAACATCGGGTCGGAACAACGGTGTGGCGTTGTCAGTGGATGGAAAAATTGTCAGCAAGACGGATGCAAATTCGTTCTTGAAGGACCGCGCTCGCCATGCCACTGGCATCTCCGGTGTGCTGATGCCGATGATTCAGTCTGTTTTGCAAGCCGCCGGTGTTGCACCCGGTCAGTTGGGCCTGATCTCGGTGACCAGGGGACCGGGGATGTTCACAGGCTTGCGAGTGGGAGTTGTGACGGCCAAAACGTTGGCCTTTTCGATTGACTGCCCGCTCGTTGCGATCGATACCTTGAAAGCTTGTGCGATTCGGTCGGCGGTACAGCACCAATTAAAACCGGGCCAGGTCGTTAGCGCCGTCATCAATGCGCAGCGCGGTCAGTTGTTTGCCGCCAATTTTCAGGTGGGGGACGACTTGAGTTCTGGCACCGGGTGCCAAAGCGTGGACGACGCACAAGTACTCGATCCGGGCCCCTGGATCGCCCGGTTGACCGGCGACGAATTCCTGACCGGACCCGGATTGAAGTTGGCTCAGAATGAGTTGACGTCAATCAGGAATCGTCTTCCGGGCTTGCAACTGGAAGACGAAGATAAACGGGCCTGCGATGTCGCGACGGTGGCGGCGATCGGCGAACACAAGTTTCGTAACGGCCAGTTGGAAAGCCCGTGGGAGCTGAAGCCGGTTTACTTCAGACCCAGTGCCGCCGAAGAAGTGCGACTGGAAAAAGGTGACGGCCCCGGATAGAGGCGATCGCTGCGTTTCCGACACTGACACCATTTGGTTAGAACGACTGATCGACTTCCGCACCGTTGATCGTTGATTTCGCTTGATAGGCATCTAGTTGAATATTGTCATTAACCAACGCGACGTGACCGTCACCACTAAGAAACTGGGCTCCTCCGGGATGGGCGCTGCCAAACGCGCCGTTTCTGCGCTGCGACGTGATTCCCGCTCCCGGAACTTCATTCAAACGGTTGCGTGTCGAACGCATCGAGTCCGCCTGTGCCAAAGCGTAGGACCACAGATTGGAAGATTCCCAAGAGTCTGGCGCGGTGACTTCACCGATTAAAAATGTGTTGGACAGACCGTCGGTAAACTCCGCAACCCGGCGTCGTTTTTTGTAAACGAATGCGCCGTTGTTTTCGTATTTCGCTTCAAATTCGTCCGCATCAGGGCCGAGGGTGCCCATGGATGCCGCGTAGGACGAAGTGGCGCTGATCACCGGATCGTAGACGTCACTGATGCGTTCCCCCGGTTCACTGGGACACCAATAAACGGCCAACTCCATCATAATGCCCTCACGCTTGCGCATCTCCATCCACCAACCCAAATCGTCCACGTCCCGGTTCCACAAACCACCCTCGCGAATGTTCAGCATGCGTTCCAGTGGTTGGTGCTCCAGCTGCGGGAGAATTGCGACAAATGTGCCGGCACCGCATTTTTCGGCTGCCCGTAGCCCGGCAGGACAGGCTGGGGTTGGATGCGTGTCCGCGACATCATCACACCCCACTCTCCCGGGGGGAAGCTTCATGAAGGATGTCTCGTAGTTCAATATCGCCAGACCGATTTGCTTGAGATTGTTTTGGCAACCGGTCCGCCGCGCTGCTTCACGAACCGACTGGACCGCCGGAAGGAACATCGCAATGAGTATGCCGATAATGCTGATCACGACCAGCAACTCCACCAACGTGAGGCCACTTTCTTTGCTAAACCGAGGCGGGGGCGACGAACGTCGGGCTGCAAATCGACTTCCAAGGAAACCTATTTGATCGCAATTCAAGAAAATGGCATGATTTTCTAAAAAGTTTGACATTCTTGTGACACTTGGACAGTGAAGGAGGTGAGAGCAGCAACTATTTATCAAAGACGATTGCCGATAGACTGAGTCTAGCTGGTAAAAATTGATTTTGGAAGAAAAGACTTTGGTAAATAGCAGGGGGAATCAGTCACGGTACTGGATTGAAAAATCTGGACACGATGTCGGACGGAGGTTCGCCTGCATCGCGGCGGCCATTACAGGCGATCGCTCAGGTGCCGAGGACATCGTTCAACAGGCCGCTGCAATTGCGATCGCGAAAGATCAACGTTTTACCGGCCAAGAGCAGTTTGACGCGTGGATGGCGGGGATTGTCAGGCACTGTGCACTGAACGCCCGGCGAAAAAAAATAAGAAGAAAAACTCATAGCGTAGACCCTACAGATTTGTCAGGTGTCGCAAATTACGAAAACCCTGAAAATGAGAAACCGGCATTCTCCCGCCAAACGGGGGAGATTTGTTCATTGCAACGAGCATTCGATGACGAGCTTAAATCGGCACTACAAAGTCTCTCTCCGGAGGCTCGCACCTGCTTACTATTACGTACCGTAGAAAACCTTAGCTACAAAGATATTTCAAATCTTATGTCCATCCCGGAAGGGACCGCCATGAATCACGTTCACCGCAGCAAAAAACGACTGCGCACCATTCTTGGCGAAAAAAACACACAAAACAAGAAGGAAGGAGGTCGAGATGAATAGCGAAAACAATAACGACCTCAACGTCCTGCTGGACCAGTTTCTGGACGGACAAATGGAATCGCAGCAGGCCGTCGTTTTTGCCAGTCAAATTCAGCAGGATGAAAATCTTCAGGCCGAACAATTATTACAGGTCAAAATTGATGCCAGCCTGAAGCGTTTGTTTCAATTTGACGGCACACGCGCTTTAGCAACGCATGCTGATGTTCTGGATGCTGATGTTCTGGATGCTGATGCTCCGGATCTCGATTCCCCGAAGGTACACCAGACTCAATCCAATGGTGAATCGGCGACGGTTTCACCGCAAATAACCACCGACCGAGGGGATCGAGCGACGTTTCTCAAGATCGTCCTGGCGGCGTCGCTGCTGCTGTTGGCTTCCTTGATCGCGGTTAACTATTCGGTCGATCGTACGGTCCCGGTCGCGGTTCACTTCCAACAACAGCCCTTGCGGGATATCTTTCAACAGACCGTTGATCGCGGATTTGACCCGTATTATTTGTGTGATGACTTGGACCGATTCGCGGCCGTTTTTGAAAAACGGCAGGCCGTTCGTTTAACCTTGGCGGAAATGCCACCGGGACGCAAGATGCTGGGACTGTCCTATCCGGGCGGGATCAGCCGCAACACGACCGCGATGCTGTGCCGGGCCGATGGCCAGTCGGTCATGGTGTTCGTCGATGTGCCCGATAACGAGGGTGATGTCGAATTATTACAGTCCGCGCTGACCGCCGACCCCGATCAGACTCCCTGCGGCCGACTGAATGTTTTCCAAGAACGAAAATATGGGCTGGTGTTCTACGAGGTCACGCCGCTGGAACAACCAACGATGATTGAGCTGTTCAAAAGGCTGCCATAGCGCGTAGCGATTGTCCTTGGCGACCGACCACAGCGATCGGTGGAATTGAAGTGTTGATGGAACCGGTGAACATAAAACCGTGACTGAAACGCTAATCCGAAACGACGACGCCACCCACCAGGCGGATCGTTTTGTCTGCTGATTTGGCCAGGCCGACGTCGTGGGTCACCATGATCACTGTCAGGTTTTCCTGTTCTCGCAAGTTGTCCAGCGTTTCCATCACCTCGCCGCCATTTTCTTCGTCAAGGTTTCCCGTCGGTTCGTCGGCAAGAATAACCGAGGGATTGGAAATCAACGCCCGCGCGATTGCGGTACGTTGCATCTCACCGCCGGACAATTCGTTGGGGCGGTGTGCCATGCGGTGCCCGAGGCCAACCATTTCCAGCAACTCTACAGCGCGTTTTTTATAGGCGCGTTTGTTCCGTAAATAGGAAAAGAATCCGTCCTGTACCATCTTGGGCACCAGCACGTTTTCCAGCATCGATAATTCGGGCAGTAAATGATAGAACTGGAAGATCAAACCAAATTGCCGGTTGCGAATTGTCTCGCGCTGCCTAGGTGATAAATTGTCAATGCGGCGATCCTGAAAGTGGACCGCACCCTGGTCCGGGGCATCCAGTGTCGCCAACAAATGTAACAGCGTGCTTTTTCCCGAACCACTTTGCCCGACGATCGCGGTAAAACTTCCTGCGGCGATTTCGAGGTTGACCCCTTTGAGAACCGGTACTTCCAGCTCACCCTTGCGATAGCTTTTATGAATGTTTGATGCTGACATCAGGGTCGGCATCGCCAACTTCAGCGGCGGGGTGGCACCAGCACTGAGTTGGGTGGCACCAGCACTGTGTTTTTTCAATTCCATCGATCCCATGGAATCGATGGTGACTGGTTTCGTTATCGTTGACCTACTCATATCTTAAAGCCTCTACGGGATGCAAACGAGCGGCACGTAACGCCGGCAGGACGCTGGCCATCACTGCGATCAGGATGGCCCCCAGTCCAACCAGCAGCACCATTGTTGGGCTGACGATGGTGGGGATTTCGGAAAAATAGTAAATTTCCGGATCAAAAACTTCCTGCCCGGTAACGACCTGGACAACTTCCGCGATTTCATTGATGTAGCGCACAAACAGCAATCCCAGCACCACTCCGGCACCGGTGCCAACCAGGCCAAGCGCCATGCCGTAGCCCAGAAAGATTGACATCACGCCGCTGCTGGGAGCCCCCAGC
This sequence comes from uncultured Pirellulaceae bacterium, assembly GCA_937967505.1. Classification (GTDB taxonomy): domain Bacteria; phylum Planctomycetota; class Planctomycetia; order Pirellulales; family Pirellulaceae; genus Mariniblastus. The sequence goes on from CALCJM010000109.1 coordinate 9,927, forward strand.
GCCTTCAACACACCAATGTCTTTGGTTTTTTCCACCACGATCATAAAAAATGTTGCCAGGATGCCGAAACCTGCAACCGCGATGATCATAAACAACAACAGGTTCAGAATCGTCAATTCCATGTGAACCGCCGACAGCAGTGGCCGTTGGGTGTCTTGCCAGGTGTGAATGTCATAGGGGTAGCTTTCCGGGGGAAACTGCGCCATTAGTTTGTCGCGCGCGGCGTCGAGGTCCGCCCCCTCTTTCAGTTTGATTTGAATCGTGGACACCGATGCATCGCCGGTCAACGGGTCCACCATGCCGCGAATCTTCTGTAATTCTTTCAAGGGAACAAATGCGAACGACGAATCGTACTCGTGCATGTTGGATGAGTAAAAATCGACCAGCGTGCAGTTTTCGCTGATTGGTTTGGCCGATCCGCCAACTGTCGGGAACATGATCTGTACGTCGTCGCCTGGACGCACCATATAGAAATCCTTCAGTTCGCCGTCCTCACCAATCGTTTTGCGTTTGGCGATTGCTAGGCCTAGAATAATACCGGTGTACTGGTCTTTTTCAGGATCAAAGAAATCCTCCACGGCGGGTTCCGGGCTGTATTTTGCATAGGGATCAACCGGGTCGAACTTGCGGAACTCTCGTGTGGTTTTTCCATCGTTGAAATGATGCGTGGGGGCAAATCTTAGCGTGGCGGATGAATCGGCCGCTTCCACGCCCGCTGTTTCCTGCGCGTGGATTGCGGCAAAATCCGGAGCCTGATCCGGCAGCGGCACGTGCTGAAATCCTGACGCACTCATGTGCTTTTCAGGGGCACGCGGAACCGGTTGTTCCGGACCGATGAATGTCGCTTGGCTGGCCGCGATCGGTTGTCTGGTATCAGGGGACTGGACGTTTGAATTGTAGTTGGCATTGACCGCTTCCCCATTGCGGGGTGCTTGAGTGTCGCCGGCGGCCTGCGCTGCGTCCCAAGCACGGGATTTCGCGGCTTGCTGTTCAAGGTATTCAGCGGCGGCAAGATCGTAGAGTTTTTCCTGTTCGAGTCGTCGCGTTTCCGCTTCCCTGATTTTGCTGAATTTGCGGCGTCGGTAATCCCATGCGGAATCCGTCGTCCAGTCGGGGCACCCTGCGGATACCCATTGGGGGTATCCCTGTTCCTCAAGGCTAAATGAGAACTGCTCGCGTTTGTGGGTGTTTTGTAGATACGGATGAAAGTCAGTGACTGATCCAAATGATTCGTCGTCGATACCCAACAGCATGACCTGTTGGGTCCACTGGCGACCGTTGACATCGAACGTCAGCAGGGCGGGGTTGCGGACCACGCAAGTCATGCTTTCGATATCATCGCCCAGCACATCGCGAATGATGCGGGTGTGGTATTCCGGATTGTGGATCTGCCCCAGCAGCGGCGCGGCAACCTCAACATCCGAAAGAATGCCGTGCAGACGCGACTTCATCTCGAAAACGAAGCCCGACATGACGCTGTTGACGACAATCAGTGTCGCCACGCCCAGCGTGACGCTGATGATCGATGCCAACGCAATGAATCGCGTACGCAGATAACGCCACGACAACAACAGTTTATACATCGCCAATCCTTTGGCTGGTGTGATTTTAGTTTTTAGTCAGTCAAGCACTAATTGCCCGACTCGGCTCGCAGTAACGGGAACAAAACAATGTCCCGAATCGTCTGCGAGTTGGTTAGCAACATCACCAGACGGTCGATTCCAATCCCGAGTCCACCTGCCGGAGGCATGCCGTTACGCAGTGCGGTTACAAAATCGTGATCCATCTTCGCCATCGAATCCTCTTCGGACATCCCGTCCAGTTGGGTCTCGAACAGCTTTTGTTGCAGATCGGGATCGTTCAGTTCGGTGTACGCATTGGCGACCTCCATGCCATGCACGAACAGCTCAAAACGCTCTGCAACGTCGGGATTGTCCGTTTTCCGTTTGGTCAGTGGACAAATGCTGGCAGGATAGTCCGTTACAAAGATTGGGCCGACAAGTGCGTCTTCGACTTTTTCTTCAAAAACGTCACTCTTGATGACGTCCGGGTGCCGTCCTTCGACATCAAAACCCAGTTCACTCGCATAAGTTTTTACCGCAGCGGCATCTTGGGGGTCAACGCCAGTATGGGTCCGGAATAGCTCGTCGTACGTTTTGCGCTCAAACGGCGTGGAGAAATTGATTTCCTTGTCTCCCCAAGGCAATGTTTCGCTAGCACCGATGGCCTGAATCGCGTCCGAGATCACCGCTTCGGTCAGATCCATCATCGATTCATAGTCGCCGTAGGCCTGATAGACCTCCAGCATTGAAAACTCAGGGTTATGTTTGGGGCTGATTCCCTCATTGCGGTATACCCGTCCCAATTCGAACACGCGTTCCATCCCGCCGACCATCAACCGCTTCAGGTGCAGCTCCAGCGCGATTCGCATGTACAGCTCCATGTCCAGCGCGTTGTGATGCGTGATAAAGGGTCGCGCCGCTGCACCACCGGCGATCGAGTGCAGCGTTGGGCCCTCGATTTCAACGAAGTCTTGTTTCTGTAGGGTATCGCGTACCGATTTGACAATCCGGCTACGATCCAGAAACCGGTCGCGCACGCCCTCGTTCCAGGCCAGATCGACGTAGCGTTTGCGTTGACGGACCTCGGGGTCGGTCAAACCCACGTGCTTGGCCGGGGGTGGGTCAAGCGTTTTGGTCAGAAAGTGGATTTTTTCGGCGAAGATCGATAGCTCGCCGGTCTGCGTGCGGCGCAGCATGCCGTCGATCCCGATCAAATCGCCTAGGTCCAGGCATTGAATCAGTTCCCAATTTTCTTCGCCAACCTGTTTCTGGCCGACGAATAACTGAATCTTGCCCGTCCAGTCCTCGATATCGATGAATTGCAGTTTGCCTTTGTCGCGGTGCAGCACGATTCGTCCGGCCGCGCGGACCTGAGGCCCATTAAGCTTGCCTTTGCCTTGTTCGCTGGCCCACTGTTTCAGCGGCGTCGTTTCCAGTTCCGATTCGGCAGGCAGATCAATTTCTGTACCGTCTTCAAGGACGTATTTCACTTCGGTAGCACGAGCGCGAATGTCGCCGATCATGGTGCGGTTGTCGAACCGATGGCCCCACGGATCGTGTCCCAGAGCAATAATTTGGTCCAGCTTACGGCGACGGGATGCTTCGGGGCTCTCGCCCTGATGGTCGTTGGGGGATGCGTCAGTCATTGGAAGGCGCGGGATCCTGTTTAAATTGGGGGAATCCAACCGGTGTTGGAGGCCCTATTCTATGGATTCTTTCCCGTTTGGAAACGCCACAATCGGATAGATCGCTTAATCACAGTGCCCGAGCAATCGCAGTGCCCGAGCAATCGCAGTGCTTGGTCAACCGGAGGGCCTCTCGCCGTCGGCGGATTGATTCAATCAAGGTCGGCTGCCGCCGGTTACCGCAGACAAAAACAGGGCTCCCGGATGAAGGGGAAGCTGATTTGGAGTTCCGGGTTGGATTGGCGTAGATTCGTTCCGTTGTTCCATTTGCTCGTTTACGCAAATGCCCGGATGACGATCTGGTTGCGTCCCGCATCTTTGGCGACGTACAGGGCTTTGTCCGCATTCTGGATCAGTCTGTCGGAGCAAGTGTCGTGTGGTTTACCGGTGAAGGTCGTCCCCCCGATGCTGATGGTGCAGGAAATCTTGCCGGCGGTGGTTTGAAACGGGGCGGTAGACACGGCATTTAGGCATCGGCGCGCCACCACTTCTGCCTGTTGGGAATTGGTTTCGATCAGCGTGATTGTGAACTCTTCGCCACCGTAGCGTGCCAACAGGTCTTCCTCGCGCAGTTGATTTGACAGTCGAACAGCAAACTCGCGCAACACCTCATCACCTACCAGATGTCCGTACTGGTCGTTGACCCGTTTGAAATGATCCATGTCCAACATCAACAGTGTCAGCGGTAATTTGGATCGTACCGAACGTCGCACTTCACGATTCAGCATGTCCAGAAAATAGCGTTTGTTCCAGACATTGGTTAGACTATCGGTCGTCATCATCGAATAGGCCGCCTCGTGATATTGGGCCTCGATATGATCTGAAGTCAGAAATTTGTAAACGTGGCTGCCAACACGAATCGTGTCACCCGCCTGCAGTTCCATGCGCTGGTCCAGTAACTGATTGTCATTCAGATACGTGCCGTTGGTCGAGCACAGATCAATCAACAGATAGTTTCCATCCTTTTTCGTGCGGCGGATTTCGGCGTGAGAGCGCGAAACGGAATCTTCAGCGATTTTCAGACTGCAATAATCTTCCCGACCGATCAGAAAGGGTTTTTCGCCGATTGGCAGCATCCCGCAGTTCAAATCCATCGGGTGAATCTTTAACAGGCAGCCCTGTTTGGTATTGCTTGGGCCTGCGAAAAATGGAGAAATGTCAGCGAATGTCTGCGGGCTGGTGTCGATCATGGTTGGTCGTTTCGGGCGGGGGCAACGGCAGTACCGGGGCAGTCTTTTTCATCGCCGGATTCAACAGGATATCCAGCAACCCTAAATTCTAGGTTTCTCCCACAGCAATGGACGGTGGGGGGACAAGAAACCCGGAAACAGCGTTGACCGGGTTGGAATTATCGGGCACGTCGCGATTGGAGCGATTACAACGGCAAAGTAGTCAGAGTGGCATTCGCACCAAGGGGTTGGCCGGGGACCGATTACTGAGTACCGGGTGCCGCAGTCAGCGGATATTTGACAAACCCCAAGTGCAGTTCCGCGTGCCGCAAGTTCATTTTTTCGCGCAGCGCTTCGCTGACCTTGCCAAAAGCCGGACTGAAATGAACCGCCGGCTCATTCTGCATCCGCGCGAGAGCCATTTTGTACCGCGCGATTCCAGCGTGTAGTTCCATGTCTTCCTGGCCGGTGGTACCGTCGGGGACACCGGGGATCTTGAACCCGGCCGGAATGCCTTTGCGGATCATTCGTTTCATCACCAGCTTGGAAATCCAGCGCATGAAAAACGGCGGCGCTTTAATCGGATACCCGTCATACCCGTACTCAATCCAGGCGGCCAAGTGAGCCATGATTTGCCCCGCCGTCCAGTTGCCGGTAACTTCCAGCGCACCCGCCCGGGCCGCCGCAGCGATCCGGTCCAGTTCCGCAACGCACTGGTCTACCGTGGGTAGACTTAGAATGCGTCGTTCACAGTTTTTGGTGTTGATCCGGGCCATGGAGGGCTCCTCTGTTTGGGGTACGCGGCTATTGGCCAAATTTTGCCATCAGTCGATTGGCCAATCCCGGGATCAATCGGTCCAACCAAACCAGAATCCGCCCGCCGCAGGTCAGGATGATTTCATGCCGCCGTTTGCGGATCGCGCGTACGGTTCTGGCGGCCACCGCTTCCGGAGACATCGCCCCGCGTTTCTTCCAGTCCTTGTTCGTTTGATCTTCAATCGACGCGTCAAAAAACTCACTGTCAGTCGTACTGGGGCTGACCAGCAATACTTCCACACCGTCGGCAGCAAATTCCGCGCGAATCGAATCGCTGAATCCGTGTACTGCAAATTTACTGGCGCAGTATTCGCTTTTCAAGGGAGCACCGCGATGGCCCAGAACGCTGCTGATGTTGACCACGATCGGATCGTCGCCCCGTTTAAGCAACGGCAGTCCGATCCGAATCAGCTCCGCCAGTGCAAAAAAGTTGACTTCGAAGATCTGCCGCAATCGTTCTGGTCGCGCTTCATCAAAACGGCCCATCGCGCCGATCCCGGCGTTATTCACCAAAATATCCAAACCGCCAAATTCGCGCTGGCACAGGTCCACCAGCTGCCGGCGACAGGCCTCATCGGCAACGTCACCGGCAAAGACGACTGCCGTACCACCGGCGGCAGTGATCTGCCGCGCCAATTCGTCCAAACGCTCTTTGCGTCGCGCACAGATCATCACTCTGGCCCCCTGGGCGGCCAATTGAACCGCCAAATGCCAGCCGATCCCGCTGGAAGCTCCGGTGATCAGGACGCTTTTGCCGGATATATCCCTTTTTGCCATAAATTTTGCGGTGCGGTTCAGTGATTTAACCAGTTTAAATCTTCGGAGGTTGTCGCTCCAAGCGACCACCATCAGTCCGTGTCTATTTATTTGTTACTATATGTGTCAGCAGATCAGAAAGATATCGCTGGTACTCGTAAAACCCGTTTTCGCGAATCAATGATGATTAATAAATTGAACCGACCTTTTGCATGGGCTGTTTTCCTGACCGGCGCGGTAATCGTGGCAACCGCTTGCTCCTTCGCCTCGCCTGTTTCGGCCCAAACCACTGCGGCCCAACCATTGAGCGCCCCTGCCAATGAGGCCGAATTCCGAAAACTGTTGCACTCGATCTCGCCGGACGCCGCCGAGGAAAAATGGCGGCGAACACCGTGGGTCCCCAGCATCTGGACGGGCATCCGGATGGCTCAACAGCGACAACAGCCGTTGTTCCTGTGGGCGATGAACGGCGACCCGCTGGGCTGTGTCTGAAACAATGGTGTTACGGGCCGTGTGTCCGTTTTCTCGGATCAGCGCATCATTGATTTTATTACGGAACATTTTGTTCCCGTTACCACCGACATTAACCAATCTCAACATCGCAAAGACTTTGAAGGTGATTATTTCCGCAAAATCGCCGAACAGGGCCACTACGCCGGACGCACCAAACCAACTTCCACACGACAAGGGCTGTACGTGGCGACCGCAGACGGTCATTTACTGGCGTCGGTCAATTCGACCAAAGCTGATCAGGTGTTGAAAATGATGAAGCAGGCGGTTGCCAAATGGCAGCAACGCCAGGCGCTGGGTGTGGCCGATTCAGGAAAGAAAATTCCCGCACGGATTCAGCGGGACAAAAATTACAGCGTGCCGTTTCCTGATGGCGGTTTGATCTTGAAGGAGACTTGCCGTGACTTGCTGCGTCCTGACAACCCGTCCTTCAAAAACTGGCGTCACAATTTTGACAACGTATGGCTGACTGCAAGTGAAGTCGATCAGTTCAAACCAGTCAGTCGCGACGGCAAGGGTGGCCCCGGACAGGCTTCCAGAGGGCAGAAGTATAAAATAGATCGCGCCGTGATCAGTCGGCTTGCACGGTTTCATTTTGTGGATCAGGTCAACGGTGAGGCCTCCGCGTGGGATGATTCGGATGTCAAGGAAGCATCTTTGACGGCAGAGGTTGCCGAGGTCTCTGCGGAGAGTGTCAAAATTCGGTTGAGTGGACGGGCGAAGTGTATCAAGCCGCCAACGGGGGTTCGGAATCCGTATTCAGGTACAAAAATCGACAAAGAACGTGGCGTGGATTTGCTGGTGTCGGGGTATCTTGCTTATGACCGTCAGTCTGACCAGTTCACCGCATTTGATTTGGTCGCACACGGCCAGCGTTGGGGCGCGGCGACCTACAATTTTCGCCAGCAGGACATGGGGCCCGAGCCGATCGGATTCGCGTTTCGCTTGATCGACAAGAAACCGGAAAACATGACCCAGCCAAAGTTCCTAGTCTGGGGTTATTTTGATCGTTGAACTTAAGTGAGTTGCGATCCGCCGGTCTTTTTTTGGTTTGGCTGTGCCTCTCTTGGAGAAAAAGACCTGCTCGTAACCGCGTCACTGACCTTCAGCCACTAAATTCCCTGAAGCAACCTGCTACCGCCAGCGCTGATGCAGAATGTTGCTAGGAAAAGCTGGTAATCCTCTTTCCAATCCGCTACCATGTCACTGAAGCAAGCTGCAACGAGGGGCAAACGCGGGTGCGCGATCCATCCGTTGGCGATGCTGCCAGCGTCGCCAACGGTAAGCTTTCAACCGCCAATCGCCTTACCGTTGAACCAATCGCCAAGCCTTCTCCAAGGCACCCCGATAGATCGCAATTCGTCAGATTGATACGGAAGCTACCGCGCTCAAGTGGATCATCCCAAATCACAGTTTTAGGGTGAGCTACCGGTGGTCGTTGAGCAGTCAACGCTCCTGTTTGCGCATTAATGACAGAAAGCGGGAGGAACTGAAGGATGCCGAAGTACTACGTCACACTGATAGACCGTGCGTCCAATCAGATGCAGGTGCCGGTCAAGGCAGACTTGAACCCGTATAATCAACGACAAGCCTACTGTGCTGGAATGCCGCAGATCTTTGGCGGCACCGATATGGACGATCGACCGCCTGCCATCGTCCTCGGACAGGAGGTCACCCAGGAATCGCGCCGCACGCTGAAACTGACCTCGGATTCTCCTTCCTACTTCTTCACCGAGGGGAATATGTTCTTCTACTGGGCTTCGGAGGACCAGTGGCAACGGACCGGGAACCCTTGGGAGCAGCCACAAAGCAACGAAGAAGCCGAGATGGAACGCATTGTCGTTGTAGACTTGACACAGTTTGATAACGGCATGAATGACAACGAGATCATTATGGAACTGGTCGCTCAGACCGGGTGTGGGGAAGCGCCGCATCAGGGAGTTTTGGATTTCAACGCGTCCGCGACTCGTACTGCATTTATCATCCTGATTCGCATGCACTTGGCCGACCAGCTTTAGACCGAACAGCTTTAGAGCACCGTAAACAACTTTGGCATTGTAGATACCCCGTTCAATGCTGATATAAACAGACTGGGGTACAACCCAAACAGGAGATTTTCGTGAGCGATTCATTTACCAAAGAAGACTTGCCATTCCTTGTAGAAGCGATGGAAAAAATGTCAGGAATTCACGATCCAATGACCCTAGCAGCAGGCGAAAGTGCGGGCGGTAAAGGTAAGGTCAGCGGCGATATGAGTATCCCCAAGCCACTTGAAGTCGATGTGAATGGCACAATGAGTGCCGAAGACTACAAGGCATGCGCCATGGTGATGGCGGTCTGTCAAAATATGGTTCAGAAATCAATTACAGATGCAGCGAAGGCCGCGGGCATTGAAGCTGCTGATGCACTTAAGAACATGCAGGCTTGGGTGCAAGGGTACGTGGATTTTCCATTCCCGTTCTTTAATTTTAAAGATACGCAAAGTAGCGATTACAAGAAAGATGATTTTTCCCTCACCGCTGACCCGGATGTCGTTGCAGAAATCGTAAACATTAAGGACGTCGATGGACTAAAGGACGCGGTAGTCGGGGCACTGAAGAAATCCGGCGGAAATCTGGCCAGCTATGAAGGCACGGACCGTAAATTTAACTACTTCGGGGTTATCACAGCTTACAAAGAAACCGAGATCGCCACCAGGGTCATTAAGTTCCAAATGAACCTCAAAACAACGAAAGTGGATTCCTTGTGTGTCCATTACACTCAGACAAACCTTGACACGACATACGATACGTATCAATTCGTTGCAGACAAAGATCTGATGATCAAGATGCAGGCGAAAATGGGCGATCAACTGGTTGAATATATGGCTGACAAGTTGCTCGAATTTGTCAAAGCATTTTATGACAAACAGCTGGCTAAATATCAGGAGAACCTAGCTGACCTGCTGAAAAAGAAGTGATGGTGCAAACCTGGTCAATTGGAATTTGACATCGCGACCGACCTCTGCTTTTTCATCTCTCAAGCGATGCCAGCACGTACCTCCTCCGTCAATGCGATCGATTCGTTTGAAGAGTTTGGGATTGTCGCGGTGAAAGCTGGCATCATAGAGGTGTGTCGGTCGGGTTAACTGGCCAAAACGCCAGGCGTTTAACGTCGTGTTTATAGATCACACTGATCGTTTATCCCGCGACGGCAGCTTTTTGATCGTCCTCTTCATCGCCTTCACTCACCCATCCGGCGGGATTGTGAGGTGTGATTTTTGCATTCTTTGGATCGATCTTGCCAAGGTGTTTTTGCGGGATGCGGCAATGAACTTTGACGTGGTCCTCGCTGTACTGGGTGGAAACGACTTCCCCGCGGGCTGCTAGGTAGGCGAGCAACTTGCCGTTGCCCACGCTGGTGACAATATCCACGTCGCGGAACGAACGCGACAGTGCATCGCTGACCACTTGATGTAGATCTCCAAAACCGGATTTTGATTTTGCACTAATACAGACCGCGTTGGGATACCGATTTTTTAGTGCGGCCAGTTGGGACGGGTTTTGGATTTGGTCCGTTTTATTCAATACCAGCAGTGCGTCTTTTTCCTCGATACCGATTTCCTTCAGCACGTCGTACACCGAAGCGATTTGGTCAACGACCCCGGGATTGCTCGCATCGGCCACATGGAGCAGTAGATCTGCCTGGCGCGTCTCTTCGAGCGTCGCTTTGAAGCTGGCGATCAGACTGTGAGGGAGATCGCGAATGAATCCAACGGTGTCGCTTAACAGGACCGGTCCCCACTTGGGTAAATGCCAGCGCCGCGTGCGCGTGTCTAGGGTTGCGAACAGCATATCTTCGGCCAATACTTTTGCGTCGGTCAGTCCGTTCATCAGTGTGCTCTTGCCGGCGTTGGTGTATCCGACCAGCGAAACGGTCATCGTCTCGCGCCTTGAGCCCACCTGACGCTCTTTGCGTTGTTCTACTTTCTCCAGTTCTTTTTTCAGGTCATGGATTCGTTTTTCCACCAGACGCCGGTCGGTTTCCAGCTGTTTTTCACCCGGACCGCGCATTCCCACACCCATCTTCAGTCGGCTAAGGTGGGTCCACATGCGTTTCAGACGTGGTAACGCGTATTCGAGCTGCGCCAGTTCGACCGCCAGACGCGACTCCCAAGTTTGTGCGTGGGTGGCAAAAATATCCAGAATCAATTCCGTGCGGTCGATGACCTTCACTCCCAGTTCAACCTCAAGGTTGCGGGTTTGGGCCGGAGACAGGTCGTTGTCGAAAATGATGACGTCTGCGGCGTGGAACTCGACCAACTCCTTTAATTCTGCAACCTTTCCTTTTCCCATGTAGGTGGTGGTGTCCGGACGAGGACGATTCTGGATCAGGCCGGAAACGACCAGCGCCCCGGCGGTTTCGGCCAGCCCCTGTAACTCCTTGAGTGGATCGAGATCAACACGCGCGTCGGGTAACAACACACGCACCAGAATCGCGACCTCTTCTTTTACTTTTTCAGACTTCTGACGATCGTGCACTTACGCCGAACCTTGTAGATATTTGAGAATGCCTTGAGAAAACACAATGTTCCATTATGGCGCAGCGACTCCAGCGAAGGAAGGTCACATCTGCTGCCAAAAGGTTCACTTATCGCGTTACTTCCCGGCAGAGCCCTCGGCGGCATCTTGAGGTTTTTCTACTGGCTGTCGCGGCGTGGTATCAGGAGCAAAGATCATATAAACCTGAGTGTTAGGCGGTGGTATGTTTTCTTGATTGGCCTCGAACAGTAACCCGTCCGCCGCATCGCTGCTCTGCATGGGCACATCCAGCATCGCGGTAGAAAAATTCGACAGACAGACCATTTCACCGGAGTCCGCATAATAGATTTTCTCGCCGGAGACATTATCGACGTAGATCTGGCTGCCGCCAAACACCCAATCCTTTTCCAAGGTCTTGTTCGTTCCGGAAATCTTGACCATCTGCCGCGCGTTGACCTCATGGTAATCATCGCCCTGCTGCCAGCGCACCAGTATCTTCACCGATGGCCCCTGTACCGGCGTGTAATCAGGATCCCATTGAACCGGTTTTCCTGGATTGACCCCCAATGCCAGGAAGCACTGATGAATCTCGGAGGATTTTGCCTCGACTGCGATTACTGATTCGTGAGCCTTGCTTCGACCTGGGCAGGCAAACATTTCCAGAGCCCCTTCCTGAAGGCAAATCCGTCCGCGCACCATCACCTGTTTGTCCGTGTGATTGATCCAAATTTGATTCTTGCCCAGACGCTTCCATTTGTCTTCAATCACCAGCGATTGTGTATTGTTCAGGTGCGGAGCTTCTTCAAAATCAATCTCTTGTCCGTTGGCGTCGGTGTCAACACTTGGAACAGTGTCCTGATCGACGGCGGTTGCATCGGCGGTTTTCGAATCTTGTTGGGCAAACGCGCACGAATTGTCCAGTATCGCAGCGGTTGCGATCGCCACAAATACAAACAGAAAAAGAACAGGCGCTAGTCGCACTGCGATAGGGCGTTCTGTCATGGTGTAACAAGAGGAAACAAAGGTTGAAGGCATAGTACCGTGAGTTCAAAGAGTGAATGATGTTGCCGGACAGGTGTTGTAGTTTAACCGATTATTGGGCGGGTAATCCAACAATTCAACCACGCCGTCGCCTACAGGGCCTTCCGGTTGCTGGTACCGGTGGTATCATCCCTAACCCAACCTGCCAGCGTTCGGCTTGGAAATAACCGGGCCCAACAGCCAGGGTAGCGCTCGGTATCGCCCTCAGGCAGAAAACTGCAATATCAAAATGCTCGGGTTAGTTTTTCACGATTGAAAGCCACTATGTCTGGCCCTACAGAACTCAAATCGCCAGCCTCCGGCGCTCCGCCCTGCCCCGATTCGATCGCCGGGCTCGAACAAGCGCTGGCCAATCTGGACAATGGTCCGTTACCGCCAAACGCGATCGAATTGATCGCGCACAATGCGACGCGCCATCAAGACCTGTTTCCTGACGGTGTTTCTGCGACGTTGACTTGGATGTTGGATCTTTCGGAGATCCACCACCCGCGCGATGCAGGTGTTGCCGATATCGGCCAGTTGTTAACAGGCTGCCATACGATGATGGCCGTTGACTGCGCGACGCGGCTTCATGAAGCGCATTCTATCGAACAACTGACATGGTGGATCCGTTTGCTGCGCCAGTCGATTCTTGACGGAGCCATGGAGCACCTGGATGTTCTGCAGCGCCAGTGGCAACTGGTGGAACTGCCGCTGACATTGGCGTGCAGCCTGGATTCGGTGCTGGAGACATCAGGTATCGTTGAAGTGGCACTGGAGTCATTCAGGGAACTGGTTGACGCCGCACTGGACAGCGACGGTTGGCCATCGGCGAACGCAGCCGGGGATTTTGGACCACTTTGCGCGTCCTGGTTTCGTTGTCTGCGAATCGGCGGTCTGGTCGCGCCATCCTCCGAGGCTCGTAGCGAATTGCAGTCGTTGCAGGAAATGGTTAGCTCTCTGGCCAGGCAGCTGATGCGACTGTTGCGCGGTGACCGAACGTTAATGATGACCACACGGTCAGCGCGGTTGCCTGACGCGATGTTGTCCGCGCTGCTGACGGTATCGACGGACCAGGCTGACCATTTGATCCTCGAACGTACTGGCGAACGTCCCATGAAGCCACGCCCCAACCGCGTGGCATTGGACCGGTCACGAAATACGGTTTCTGCCTGGGGAAGAAGTTTTCTGTTCCAAGATGGATGGGAACGTAACGCGTGTAAAATTGCCACCATGTTCGATGCGGCCGGTTGCCGGATTGAGATTGGCAAGAAGCATGCGCTGATTCAGGGGAGTGCTTTTCCTGAAGTTTCATTGGCGGGGCAACCGTTGGTTGTCGAAGGTCAGCCGGAATTACTGGTGTCGCAGTGCGATGATGACGTTGCATTTGCAGAAATTCAGTGGACGTTTCATGGTGATGTGAAGTTGCAACGTCATGTGATTTTGTCGATGGAAGACAAATTTGCTTGGATCGGTGATGTGGTTTTGACGCCAGGCTCCGACGATGAAATCGACTATCGTTGCGACTGGCCGCTGGCGAAAGGGATCACAACCATTGCGGAGTCAGAAACGACCGAGGGCTATTTGTACGATGGCAAAAAAATCCGGGCGTTGGTAGTCCCTCCCGCTTGCCCGGAATGGAAGGTGACAAGCCCGACCGCATTGGGCAAGGAATCGACGCCGGTAGCATCTGTATCCAGATTGGAGTTTCAGCCCGAGTGCTTTACGCTGGCCCGGTCAGGTGCCGGACGTGCGATGTACGTGCCACTGTTTCTGGATCTAAGCCCCAAACGCAGTCAGCGGCCGCGCACGTGGCGGCAGCTGACCGTTGCGGAACAACTGGAAATTGTGCCCGCAGACAGGGCGGTCGCCTATCGCGTGCAGGTTGGTAAAAAACAGTTCGTGATGTATCGATCGCTGGGAAATTCGGGTAGCGCTGACCATGGTGCCAGCGGTGTCAATCGGACGTTTTTCGGACAGAATGTGATTACGGAATTATTTTTGGGGCGGTTGGAAAAAGATCGGACGATGACGGAGCTATTACAAGTTGAATAATGAACAGAAGACAGAGATTTTTCGCGCCAATCTGGATGCGGTACAGACGCGCATTGAGGCTGCCGCGCGATCAGCAGGCCGATCGGCCGACGACGTGACATTGGTGGCGGTGACAAAATACGTCGATGCACAGACCACTGCGTTGCTGGCAGATGCCGGTGCGATTGTCCTAGGAGAAAATCGCCCGCAAGTCCTAGATGAGAAATTTAAGGCACTGACCGGACGCAAGATTCGGTGGCATTTGATTGGCCATTTGCAGACCAACAAAGTCAAAAGGGTGATCCAGCAGGCCGCGCTGATTCATTCGGTGGATTCGATCCGTCTGATCGACGCGATCGAGAAGCACTCTGTGGCGTTGGGGCTGACGACCCACGTGCTGCTGGAGGTCAATGTCTCGGAAGAATCCGCCAAACATGGCATTGCCCCGGAAGGACTCCCGGCCATGCTGGAGCACTGCCAAAGATTGACTGCGGTACGCATTGACGGGTTGATGTGCATGGCCGGGCTGGGCGCAGACGCTGGAGAAACACGAGAGCAATTTTCACTGTTGCGGCAGTTGCGGGACGCTCATCGTGGCAGCGGTTGCGATCACATTGCACTGGAAGAGCTGTCCATGGGGATGAGTGGCGATTTTGAAATGGCGATCGCAGCAGGAGCGACATTGGTGCGGGTCGGTTCGACCCTGTTGGAGGGGATTGAGCGCGGATAATTGGTGTCAACGCCACCACATTAACCAGTTCCAAAAAGACGCTGGCCGCTTCTTTCCTTTTTTTCCCCCGGCATTGGCCAGTGTTCTTGGGCATGCGCGTTCCCCCGTTTCCACCGATCGTATCAACCGACCGGTATGTTCGTTAACACGGTCGGACGGATTTAGCCGGATTGCAGCATCAATCGTTTTCCGTGCGGCGGGAACTTGCTGATTCAACAGGTAGCAAATCGCCAGATTACCCAAGGTCTGTTCACTATCGGGAAACAGGGTCGCCTCCCTGATCGATACGGCCAGCGCCTGTTCGATCCTGTCGGTCGCGAGGCAAGCCGAGGCCAGTCCGCGACAGACGTTTTCGCCCTCCGGGTTGATTTCGAAGGCGCGGTTGAATGCTGTGTAGGCGTTTTCCACGTCACCGATCGATTCGCGCCCTTTGCCAATAAAGTAATGGGCGCGCCAAAAATCGGGATGATGCGCTACGACCTCGACCAGCCCTGCCACCGCTTTTTCGACCTCCGCGCGAATCTTTCCGCGCAGTCGAGGCTGACCGGGTGAGATGCTGTTTCGCTGGATCAACGAAGCGGAGGTCTCGTAGAGTGCCTCGACAGGGGTTTCAGTGCGACCGATATAAACCAGTTCGCCCGTCTCTTTATCGCGGAACACTTCCACGCTGCCGTCGAGCCGCACAAATTCTAGGTCGTTCATGCGATGCCGGTTACCGAAGGTCAATCCGGACCCATTCTCGGGACTCCAACCGGCCCGGGCAGTAACGGTTTCCGGATTGGAGCCTGTCTTCCAGGCAATGATGCCTTTTTGATATTGGGCTACCTCAAGCCATTCGCAGTACGGCGTGACCTCTAGGTCAAATTCGTTGACGATGACGAAGTCCGATCCTGGTCCGGTCGAGGTATTGAAGCCGATTTCGTCCAGACGTTGAACAAATGCGGCGGCGTCGGATTCAGCCATGAACGAGCACCGCCACAGGTCGCCATCATCGAGCGCCGTATTGTTCGGGGCCAGCGTGGTGAGATCCTCGTGCGAAAGATGATCGGCAGCCTCAATGGCCTGCAGGTTGCCCACAACGCAAAATGCTTCGACCGCAATCGCCATCGATGATTGTCCTTTCGCAATGCGGTCAAACTATACGTTCGGAGAGTGCATTTCAAACGCAGGGTGAGTTAAACGGCTTCGTCGCGCTACCTTGCCGGCACTGCCGGTGGCCAGCGCCCCTGCCACTTAGGCGATTGGCAGTTGAAAGCTTACCGTTGGCGATGCTGCCCGCTTCGCTCCGACGCTCTCAGCGTCGCCACCGGATGGTAATTTATTAACTGCCAGTCGCCTTATCGTGACGCACTGTGACGAAATTGTCAATGAAACAGCCGTCGAACGCCTCCCGCAACGGGGGGCTAATCGTCGCTCAAAAAATCACGCTCCACCCATTTGGTGTCAACTTTGCAATCAATGAAATCCTGACTCTCCAGTACCTGCACCTGAAAATCGGCAGACGTTTTGATACCGTCAATCCTTAGCTCTTTCAGTGCACGGACCATCGTTGCAATGGCTTCGGTGCGTGTGGGGCGATGAACGATCAGTTTTCCAACCATCGAATCATAGTGCGGCGGCACCGTGTATCCCGCATGCACGTGAGAATCCCAACGCACGCCCATCCCGCCAGGAATGTGGATCTGTTTAATCAGTCCGGGGCAAGGTTGAAAGTTCTTTTCCGGATCTTCTGCATTGATCCGGCATTCCATTGCCACACCCGAGCACTTGATATCGTCTTGAGTGAAGGCTAGTTTTTCACCGGCGGCGACTTTGATTTGCTGTTGAATCAAATCGATCCCGGTGACCATCTCCGAGACGGGGTGTTCGACCTGAATTCGGGCGTTAACCTCGATGAAGTAAAAATTGTGATCCTTGTCGACGATAAATTCAACGGTGCCCGCATTGTGATAATCGGCCGCCTTGACCATCCGGACCGCTGCATCGCAAATGGCTTTGCGAGTCTTTTCGGGCAAGGTTGGTGCCGGACTTTCCTCGATCAGTTTTTGATGGCGGCGCTGTGTGGAACAGTCGCGCTCCCAGAGGTGGACAATGTTGCCGTGATGATCGGCCAGCACCTGAACCTCGACATGACGAGGGCGGTCAATGAATTTTTCTAGGTACACGCCGCCATTACCAAACGCTGCTTCGGCCTCCTGGGCGGCCTGTTCGACGGCCGTCTTTAGTGCTTGTTCATTTTCGGCGACACGCATTCCTTTGCCACCGCCACCGGCGGTCGCTTTGACCAGCACCGGGTATCCGATTTCTTTTCCGTCCGCGATGGCTTGTTCGGGAGATGTGATCAGCCCTGCACTGCCGGGCACTACGGGGACATCGGCCTTGCGGGCCAGCGAGCGCGCCGTGTTTTTGTCACCCAACATCTGCATCGCCTGGGGGGAAGGCCCAATAAAATCGATGTTGCAGTCGCGGCAGACCTCGTTGAAGTGTGCGGATTCAGCTAGGAATCCAAATCCGGGATGAATCGCTTCTGCGCCGCCAATTTCGGCAGCACTAATGATGCGGTCGATCTTCAGATAACTGTCACTGGAACGCTCGCCACCAATGCAGTACGCTTCGTCGGCCAGGTCCAGATAAGCACTGTCCTTGTCGCCGCGACTGTAAACGGCCACGGTCTCGATGCCCAGTTCCTTACAGGCGCGGATAATGCGAAGTGCGATCTCGCCACGATTGGCAATCAGAATACGGTTATACATTCGAACTCGGTGGATGTTGCTTTTAAAGTGAAGACGGGATGCGGATCGGCGGAACGCGGAAGGCAACGGCCAAAGGGGGGCCGCCGCACGGATCGTCCGTTTCAATCGGCCGGCTGTCGTGCCAATCCGGCCAGTGGACCCGCGCGTGGGCCGCTAGTTTTTCCTGATGCGGAACAGCGGCATATCGACGTGCACCGCCTGCTCATTCTTCACCAGGATTTCAACGACCGTTCCGGACACGCCCGCCGGGATTTCATTAAACATTTTCATCGCCTCGACCAAGCAGATAATCGTGTCTGGCGTCACCGTATCGCCGACCTTGATAAAATCGGCCGCATCAGGTTTGGGTTTGGAGTAGTAGGTTCCAATGGTGGGGCTGAGAATCAGATCGGTATTGTCTTCGGCTGCCGGGGCCGCCGGTGCCGTAGCGGCTGGTGCTGCCGGGGCGGCGATTGCCGCAGGAGCCGCCGGTGGGGCTGCCGCGTAAGCGAGGGGGCTGTCGCCGCCGCGACGCAGGCGGATGCGCTGGTCGGCTTGCTTCAAATCCACTTCGTTCAGATCATGAGTCTCCATTAACTCGATCAGCTCACGGACCTGTTTGACGTTGAAAACCGAAGTCGCTTCTTTTTCTTTTCCCATTTATTTCTCCACGAATTCCTGTTTCCGCTCTGCGCCTCCGGGAGGGGGCAGCGGAGGATCGTTGTTTTCCTTGTTTAAGCTGTTCGCCAGAATCGTCCAAAAACGAGTGAGTGCCCCTCCGGGTGTGGATGGGGCTGCGTATTGTATCTCAAAACTCGCACTGTTTTATAGGGGAACGCGGTTCTGTTGAAGCCGATTGTTGATGTTTTGCCACCTGATTGTCAATCTTTCGCAGGTGACCGAAGCCCTATTTTAGTGCTTTGGGCAAATTGCTGATGACTTCCGCGTTTTTTGCGGTGACCCAAACGTCATCCTCGATCCGGACGCCGCCAAAACCCGGCAGATAAATTCCCGGTTCGATCGTGATCACCATGCCCTCTTTCAACACTCCGGTCGAACGTGGCGAGACCCCCGGGCCTTCGTGGATCTCCAGCCCGATGCCATGCCCGAGGCTGTGGGAGAACTGCGGTCCGTAGCCCGCGTCAGCGATGACATTTCTGGCGATCGTGTCGATCTGTTTGATCTCCATGCCCGGTTTGATTGCCGCAATGGCTGCCTCCTGCGCCGCCAGGGTGATGTTGTAGATTTCGGTGTACCGCTCAGGAGCGGGCCCGGTGAACAGGATGCGGGTCAGATCGCTGGCGTAACCCTGATAGTTCAGGCCCCAGTCAATCAACGTAAATGACGATCGGTTCAGTTTGACGTTGCCGGGGCGATAATGGGCCAGCGCTGAATTGGCACCCACGGCGACGATCGGTTCAAAAGAGCAACCGTCGGCACCGTGTTTGCGGCCGCGGTATTCAATCTCGGCTGCCACATCACGCTCGGTGGCGTCATCGCCAATCGCCCCGCAAACTTCCTTAAATACAATCTGATTCAGCTCGACCGATTTGCGAATCAAACCAATTTCGATGGCGTCTTTGACCGAGCGTAACCCCTCGACGATTGATTTGCTGCCGATCAGTGCGCCGTCGAACGCCTCGGTTAACTCCAGCCACGATTTGTGGCTGGCCGTGTTTTGCTCAAACAGAAAATCACCCGAAAAATGTTGTTGCATGGTTTCGGCGATCGAGCCGATCATGGTTCCTCCCATGGGGCGGATAACGGAGGCCAGGCCGGGGCATTGGATGGTCAACTGTTCTTCGTAACGTCCGTCACTGATGATGATGCAGTTATCCGGTGATACCAGCAGTGCCGCGGATGATCCGGTAAAGCCCGTCAAATAGCGGATGTTGGGCAGAGACGTTACCAGCAGGTTCCGGGTGGGAGAAGCGTTTTGCGGGTCCTGAAGCCGGTCGTTCAAGGTCTGCCGCAGATTGGCGATTCGGTTTTCGAAATGTGCATCCATGAGTGTTTTTCAAAGTGGAAATAGTGTCTGCGGCGATACCGCACTTCAACTATCATCAACAACATCTTCCAAAACAACAATCGGCCATCGGCAAATTTCTGCCAGGCGTTCAGCATCCGCCGTGTGTTTTACAAAAGCAAATGCGTCATCAATACCAATGGTGTTTAAATCCAGATCGCCTCGCAAACGCCATTCTTTTTCCGTGCTCCAGTCGATCTTTCCGTTGGCGGTGGTTTTCATTTGAAACCACGGTCGGTCCTCGGGGGACATTGCCTCCCAGGTGGATTGGTCGCCATAGGTTACCGCTTTGATTCCGGCGGACAGTAGCGTTGATTTTCGAATGGCCAATCCATAAGGGACAAAATCCCACCGCGCCAAATGCTTGCGGAAAACGGTATGCTGCGGCAATTCTCCAACGGGAACCGCGGAAAAACAAACGACAGGTGCGGAAGCGCGTGTTAGATTGGCCGCCGCGATCAGCCGGTTGCTGGCGATGATTCGACACAGCGTCATCATTTCATGGTAGCGGTCTTCGGTGGAGCCAAAAATCAGGCGGTCAAGATGAGCGTCCGGGTCTTGATCAGGCCATTGGGCACTCTGCTGTCGTGCCCAATGGATGAGGTATTGCGATTGGTCAATCGAATCCAATGGCAGGAGGCGTGCCGGTCGTCTGGCGAGTTGAACCCGGTCGCCATTTTCAGTCCTCTCGTCCGGCAACAACAGCCAATCGATCGCCCCGGATTCCAACAGCGCGGTGCGCGTTTTGGTTT
The DNA here is from genome assembly GCA_937967505.1 of uncultured Pirellulaceae bacterium. Taxonomy (GTDB): domain Bacteria; phylum Planctomycetota; class Planctomycetia; order Pirellulales; family Pirellulaceae; genus Mariniblastus. The sequence goes on from CALCJM010000109.1 coordinate 30,239, forward strand.
TGGTCAGCGCGTTGTTGTGTAGTAATCGTGTTGGCGTGATCGCGGTCGCCGTTTCCCAATTGAGTCTTTGCACCATCCCCCGGTAAACGTTGCCGCCGTGCCTGACCGACAGGGCGTGCACCGTATGAGCCGCCTTGATTAGATCGGCATCGATCGAATGTGGCTCCGATTGCACCAAGAACACCGTGTTGCAGGTGTGGTTGGGGGCAATCGCCAACGCGCGTAATTTTTCTGGTGGGCAGAACCGCACCTCGATGAGATCGATTCCGAACAGTTTGCCGATTCGCCTGACATATTGGTCGGCCGTCGTGCCAGCCACGGTCACCAGCGCGTGGGTGTCCGGGTCCAAACGCGTCCCAATCGTGCGCAGTGCATCAAACCATGCGCTGTGGCCCCGAAGGTTCTTCGGCAAACGCGAACTGGCGATAAATGTCGATTTCTTTTGCAAGATGCCGGTATTCCAAGTCTGGCGATCAACGATCGCCGGGGGCATTTGTTCGGAACTGTTCCAACCAATGGTAGGTAGTTGGTTTAGCAATACCCATGAATCGGAAACGGCAATCGCCTGCCCGTCCTTGCACGGATTCATCGCAAGTGCTTCGACAACCAACGCAATGGTCTTGCTGCAGTCGTTGGACATGAATCAACCTAACCCGGGATCCGTTATCTCGACCTGACAGGTAAACGCGCCCGGCAGATCGTGTTTTTTACTGTTGCGGCAATCGTTGTATTTGTCGATTGACCGTAAGGCACCGACCATCTTCCCCCTGCCGCCGACGGCCTCAATCACAAGTGTCTCACCGGTTAACCGAACCGGATCAGCGGCAGGATCAACACCACGTACACCAATGCCAATATGATTTGGACCAGTGCATAAGGGATCGCGGCTTTTACGAACGCGGCAAACGACAGCGGCAGGTTGTGCTTGTGCATGATCGTGACCGCGACCAGCGTTGAAGCGGAACCGATCGGTGTGATGTTGCCACCAAGATTGGCTCCAAAAATTACCGACCACCACAATGTCGAACTCTCCGGTGCGTTAAGGTTACCGAGGATGCTGGCGAACATCGCTGCCAGCGGGATGTTGTCCGTGACGCTGCTAAAAAGGGCTGAACCGACTAGCAATAATGATGCGTCCATCGCCGATGGGGTTTCCGCCGAAATATCCGACATGACCATTTGCAGGCCATCGCCAATCCTCTCCAGCACTAGGGCGTGTTCCATGACGTAAATCACCATGAACAGAGCAATAAAAAATCCCAGCAAATCCCAGTCAACCGCGCTGTAGAATCGGTTCACGTCTGACTTGAAACGCCACAGCATGACCACCGCAAACGTCATCGCCACAAAACCCATCCCCAGCTTGCTGATGCCGGGTAACGCCGATGTGGTTGCGATCGTGACGATAAACAATAGCAACAGCGCGACTGAAAACCGGAAGAATCCCCAGCTTTCCACCCCGTCGTTTTCATCAAATCCAGCCACCAGTGACCGCGCCTCGTCTTTCGCCGCCCGGTCCTTGAGCCTGTGAATACCGAACAGCATCGACCCCATCCACAACGTTACCAAAGTCGCCACGACCACAAATGGAGCCGATTTTACGAAGAACGTGACGAAGCTGATATCGGCGGCCGTGCCGACAATGATGTTGGGGACACTACTGATCAAGGTCAACAAACCGCCGACATTGGTCAGCAATCCCTCGATCAACAGAAAACCCAGCAGCAGTTTGTTCTGTTTCAACTTGTCCAGCGATACCGCCGTCAGTGAACCGACAATGATCATCGCGGTCACATTGTTCAGCACGGCCGAAAACACAACGGTCATCAACCCATAGAAAAACAGCAGTCTTCGCGGATCGCCACTGGACGCTTTGGTGACCTTGATCGCAATCCAAGTGAACAAACCGGATTTGCTGGTCACATCGACAAACAGGCTGGAGCCCAAGATGATCGCGATCACACTCCAATCGACACCAGGTATATAAACGGGCGTTGACAGCCGGTGCCCGTCCAGGTGCAACGCATGTTTTTCCATCGGCGCGTGATCATGGTGGCTATCTTGATCGCCATGATCATCGTGGGCGTCCACGGCGGATTGGGCCGGATCGTCCGCCTTGGGAGCGTCGCCGGTCACCCCAACTTTTTGGCACAACTCGGGATGGTCCTCCGAATAAACGAGCACCTCGATTTCTTCGTTGGCCGGGAGTTCGGCACGGTGGCTGCCGACGACGATTTTTTCGAAGCTCAGAATCCCCGTAAACGTGCCCAGCAACAAACAGATGGCGGCAAAGGATCCGGCGATGATCGATTTTTTTGCGTGGATTTTTTCTTCGAGTGCTAGGCACACAATCAATCCGACCAATATCAATGCAAACATGGTCGTGATTGACCAGTGAACAGAATGCGCGTTGGCAATCAACAAATCCATCTTTTGACTTTCTAAACTCTAAAACGCTAACCTGCGGACGCCGTGTGTCGCTACACCAGCAAAATCGGTGTTTTCCGTAATTCGACCACCAACGGATAAGCCATGCCGTGCATGGCCAGTTGGTCATCATCGCGCGAATTCATGACCAGCAGGTCAATGTGACGATCTTCGATCAGATGGCGATAGTCTTCAATCCGGTGTCCGAAGGTCACCAGCGGTTTAATGGAGTTCTGCACGCCCCCGGTTTGTAACACTGATCGACAAGATTCGATGTAGTCCTGTGGCTCAGACAGCAACTGCTTGCCAATCGCTTCGCGCGCCATCTCTGAATCCAGATCGGGGATTTTATCGATGGCTTTCATGTATCGATCAAACGCATACTGATCTTCGATATGGCTGAGAATCAGTTCTCCATCGTCGGTGACAAAACGAACGGCCATACTGACCAAGTGGTGATCTCCGGCCAAGTGATCGGTCACCACCATCACATGTCGGGTTGTGTCGGCCAGCGGCGATGGATCGGATTTTTCGGCATCCTTGTAGCTGGCCAGCACTTTCGGTTCGGGCAGCAGCAGCGTCGGGATATCGGTCGCCTGAGTCAGCACGTTGACGTAGGCGCCGAGGCTGAACGGGTGGTCGGCGGTTTCCGCGTGGAGGTTCCGATAGGTTACCACCAGATCGGGTCGGGGGTTCTCAATTCGGTCCAACAGTTGCTGAACCGAATTGAATTCATTGCCACAAATCTGCGAGTATCGTGGGAGTTTTTCAGGCTGCGCCACGTCCAACGCCGTCAGAAACGCCTGAGCCTGATCGGCAAACAGGGTCGTTTGTGCCGCATCCATGTCGGTGACTATCAGAATATCACGGACGTTCACAGGCTCGAGTTGGAATACGGGTTTGCTCGCCTTGCGGAACAGGCTTTCAAATTGGTCTATTTTGGTCATACCGACAATCTACCCGTTGTCCCGTTTAAAATACACTGCAATTTGACTTGGGAAAGGTTGATGCCTGAGCGATAGTTGCCAATTGGGGCCGTTCACCAGAGCCGTTTCGCGCGCCCGTTTGGCAAATATGTCGCTGGCGGTGGCCGGCAGATCTCCAAATTAGACAATCAAAACCGGCGACAGTGCGCGCCCCTTCAAGTACAATTTTTTTGTCGATCGCTGTTACTTAAACATCCCTGATCATCCACACGGAGTTGACTTATGGTTCGTTCTGAAACCCTGCAAGTGGAAAGTCTCGAAGATCGCATGATGCTGTCCACCGTACAAATTTACGCTGCTGGTGCATCCGGACAGGAAACACTGGCGCTGCGTGTGGACGATCAAGTCGTTGCGGAATTTAACAATATCGGTGGTGATGCCTCGGCACGTGAATACATCGAACTTGAGTATCAGACCGCTCAATCGATCAGTGGCGGGCAACTGCGTATCGATTTCACCAACGATCTGTTCGATGCAGCAACAGGGCTGGATCGCAACCTGTTTATCGATCGCATCGTCATCGACGGGGTGACTCATCAAACCGAGGGCCCTTCCGTTTTTCATACCGGGCTTTGGCGGGATGGGAGCGTTACGGGGCCGGGCTTTCTTAATACAGAGACGCTCAATATTAACGGGTCGATTTTTTTCTCCGACGCCAACGAGCCACGTCCCCCGACTGACCAACGGCAGGTTGCATTCGTGGCACGCGGCACAACCGGCGATGAAATTGTGTCGTTGAGTATCGCCGGTGTTCAAGTGAAATCTTTTCAGTTGAGTCAAGTCAATCAGCAATACCAATTCAAGACTGACCGGGGTTTCTCGGTGGATCAAATTCAGTTTTCATTTGACAACGATTTGTTTGATGCTGAAAACGGTGTCGATCGAAACATCATTCTCGAGTTTTTGGAATTTGAAAATCTTGCCACCGACCAAGTTACCCGATTCACGGGTGATTCGCCGAATGTGTTCTCAACGGGGACCTTTCGGCCCGAAGACGGTATCACTTCGGGATTTGGGCGCGGCAATACGCTGCACGCCAACGGGTTCTTCCGCTTCGGCAATGGAACTCCCGCTCTAGGTGGTTCTCTGATTCGCTTTGCCGCTGCGGGCACCACGGGTGAGGAAATGGTGCAGGTCTTGGTCGATGATTCTGTCGTCTTTGAGACCGAAGTGTCACGAACATTTGGGTCTTTTGGCCGAATGACCCGCAGTGAGTACGAGGTACGGCTGGATCGTGATGTTGATCTGTCGGATATTAGACTGGCATTTGTGAACGATGGCCAAACCGAAACCGGTGAAGATCGTGACTTCTTGTTGGACTATATCTACGTGCGTGATCTGGAAACCGGAGAGGTCCAACGCACCACGGGTGCCGATTCCAGCACGTTCTCAACCGGCACCTATGTGGATGGAGCGCTGATGGCCGGATTTGGGCGAGGATTTACGCTGCATACCAATGGCTTTTTTCAGTTCGCCAATTCCAGCAGGGTTCTGATCAGCGCCAGCGGGACATCTGGCGAAGAGCGTTTTCAGGTTCTGGTCAAGGAACAGGTGGTTGCCGAATTTGGAATTGGAGATGGAACTGCGGTGGAATGGAGACCGTCACCTCAAACGGCCTTCGCTGTCGATTTGCCGGAAGCCGTAGCGATTGAAGATGTGCGAGTCCAATTCATTAACGATGGTGTATCAGCCGATGGAATTGACCGAAATCTGAACGTGTTTTCCGTGCGGCTTGATGGTCGTGCGTACGATACCGACAGCGCGTTTTCGACGGGGACCTTCCTTGATACTGATGGCGTTGTGCCGGGGACCGGGCGTGGGTTTACGTTACACACCAACGGTTACTTTCAGTTTGGCGCGGTCGCTGATCCCGGCCAAGTCCAATTACCAAACTTTCGTTCCACTGCCACGGTAACAGCGCGTTGGTTACCGTTGCCCAACGCGAGCCGCAATCCCTTTGGTCCTTTCACGACGTTTCCGGAAGAGCGCGGAGACATTGTGTTACGACTGGAACGCACCAACGGTCTGGATGGGCCGGCCTCAATCACTTTTCAAGTGTTCCCGTCTTCCAGTCAGGGAGGGCCGGTCCCCGGCAACGTTTCTCAGACACCAGTGACGGTTGTTTTTGAGGACGGTCAGCTGGCGGCAAACCTTGTCATTCCCGTCACGGACAACACTGTTCCCGATGCAGGCTTCTTCGAAATTCGCACGATCGATTCATCGGCGGGGCTTGAAAACGGTGTCCCCGTCTCGACCTTCCAACTTCAGGATTCAGACGGTGCATAAACTTGCGAAGGAGCGGTTAACGCATCTAACGCAGCGATGATCAGTAGAAAGTAGAACGATTTACGTGCCTTGTTTTGTTCAGCCCCGCTATTCTACTTGCCGGTCGTTTTGCAAATGGTTGCGGTTGGGACGGCGGGCTGTCTATGGCTACATTCGTGCTGTCAAAAAACTGGCCGAATTCAGCAAACGCGCGCTCGAAAAGATCACTCAATCACAGGTCTTCTAACTGATTGATGCCTGCCAAAGTTTTCGATTGAAAACCTTCCCGACCCGCTTTTATCGAGTCGCGGATTCACCGTCGTTCGCTGGGGACACTGTTGGGTTGTGCTCTGTGTCGTCATTGAAAGCCCGCGAACGCCCGGACGACACTTCGCGTTGCCGATTCTCGCTCGGTTGTATCTCAACAAGAAAGCCTGCCAGAAATGGAATCGCGTCAGTCGTAGCAAGCCCGAACTGATGCTCGAAATGCTCAAGCTTGTGCAGGCTCACGATCGCGAGCAAGCCTTGCATTTCCTTGGTGATTCGGCGTTCACTTCGGCTTCGATGCTCAGCAAGATGCCGCGAGAGATTGCGGTCACTGGCAGGATCGGAACCAACTCGCGAATCCATGCTCCGGCTCCCCCGCGCAAAGAAGGCCGCGGGCGACCACGTGTTCGCGGCGAGCGACTTGATACGCCTGACGAAATGCTTGACGCCAAAGGACTACGGCGGGTTGAGTTAAAGTTGTATGACAACACCGAGTACAAAGTGCGGTTGGCGGAGCAGGATGGCTTTCTGTTCAAGGCTCCCGAGCGTGCCGTTAAAGTTGTCGCGATTGAACACCAGCGGGGCGGTCGAGGCCGTGAAGTTTTCTACAGCACCGAAGTTGCAGCCCAAGCAACCATGATTCTATTGTGGTTCTCATGGCGATGGCCGATTGAAGTCACTTTCCTTGATAGCAAGCAACATTTAGGATTAGGAGAAGCAGAGAATGGAAAAACGAAAGCGGTTCGTCGCACCGTTCCAACAGGGCTGCTGATGTATTCGCTGATCGTTTTGTGGCACGAGTGCATTCGTGAAAAGCCCGCCCCTTCACTTCGCAAATGGAGTGGGAAGCAGCACGCTTCTTTCGCCGAGATGGTGGCCGCATTGAGAACCGACTCTTTAGCCGATTTCCGGAGAAAACATTTATCAACACCCGGCATTCCAAGGGCGGTTCATAAAATACTCAAGCCACTGGAATACCTCATCGCACTCGCTGCATAACTGCGAAAGACATCTAAAGGGCAACGGCGGGCTTCTTGAACAAAGCGTTTGAACTTCGGCGGGATCAAACGGCGTTCCAGCGGGCAACATCAAGGAACATCTTCAACTCGTTCAGATTCCAAAAACTGCACCCGCGAAGTCAAACGCTCAATTGTTTCACGAGTTTGTGGCAGTGGATTCACGCCGGGAAGTCCACAGCGGGACGATTGGTCGTGCAGAGTGATCATAGCCGATGTTTTTGATGGTGCAAACGAGAGTTCAGACTCGCCCAGCCATGTAGTCATTTAGTCTTGGGTTAATTGTTTGCGCATAAATCCCGTGATAGTAGGGTAACCGAACCTCCCGAAACAGGATGAGCGTCGTAATTACTGCCTGAGATATAGTGATACCAAGTATTGAAATGTTCCCAGTTGAAATCCAAACGAGGCAGTTGACAACAAATGTTGTGGCCCAAATCAGTTCGGGTTTGCGACGTATCCGAAACACGTTGCAGAACAAAAAGAAGTGCAAGACGACAAATATGATTAAGGTGGACAGCCCAAGCGTAAACGACCAAGTTGCGATGGTGAGTACGACTGCAACAACCAGTACGCAACCATCTAGCACAGAGAAACGCAAACCGTGCGCTCGGGGCTTGCCGGAGTAAGTTAGGCCAATATCAGATTCAGCTTCGTCATCCACCATTCAACGTGCCTTTGGAGTAGCCTGATAGCGGTTGCGATCACCCGGTCGCCGCGAGCAATTCTCCATTTGAAAACGCACCGTCGGAGACTCGGCGTGCATGTACGCTCAGCATGGGCGTGTTGTTGTGGGGTGCGTTGATGTTTGTCGTAGACAAAGGTCAATCAGTCCCCTGTACTTCGTTCCAGTAATTTGAAACCGGGAGCAGTATACCCAATGTAAAACCCAAAATCAAATTTAGTACGGGGCGAGGGCAACTGCAATCTCGGTAACGAATCGTGGGGAGGAAGCCCGTGAATGTGTTCGGTAAGCTGGCAGAGAATCGTCGTTAGCCACATTCTCGCCAAGACCCGCCAGGCTACGAATAGAAACCTCATTAGGCGACTGTCAGTCAGGAATCTACCACCCGTTGCCGACGCTGCCAGCGTCGGAGCGAAGCTGGCAGCATCGCCAACGGTAAACTCTCAACTGCCAATCACCTTAGGCCGGTGACTCCGGGTGAACGTGCTTGTCAACGCGAAACCGAACCGGAAATATCAGGGCTCAGGTAGATGGAGAGCTTGGCGCGGACACAACACGTTGCTTCGACACGGCTGAGAGATCAGGCGAAGGTCGAAGCCCCCTTATCTGGGGAGATCCGATTAGCGTACCGGCGAGTAGGGCTTGCCCGAAAGGCGGGGCCGTGCATGCGAAAGTTACTTTGGTAGCTCGCGGAAGTCAGCAAAGGGCATAGTAGTCGACCAACTTGGTCGTCGAAGGCCCGAAGGGAACGAGCAAGTACGTATTTCAGTCAGCTCGCTTCGTGAGCACCCTCGGGTGCAAACCGCCGCACGGCGGTTCAAGCGAGCGCGGCGCTGACTGCGATCCAATGGCTTGAGTCTTTGCGGTAACGTGAAGACTTAAAACTCGTACTCAACCGCTTGAGTAGCGGACCCGCATGCTAGGTGGTGTGGGAGGGGGCCGGTCAAAGCCGGCCCCTATCCCGATCGTTTTGTTCAAGTAAACCACTATCGCGGTGGGTGTTTGCGTTAATTTTTTCGCACACCGATTTAAGTTTGACTACTCTTGTCAGTGATACTTTTTCCCTTCTTTAAAAGGACAGCATAATGGCAAAGCGTAAACCACAAAAAAAGTTCACAACCACGGCGGCCTAACTCTACGGCAGCAGATGAATTACGGCTGGGCGTCACCCAACTGCAAGTTGAAGTTCCAGTACGTACAAATGCTGGTTTACTTTTACTTGGGTTGGTGCTGGTTGATGAAGCAGGCCGAGGTGGTGACTGAAATTGCAAAGCCACTGACGCCGTGTCCTGATTGCAAGGTTGGCAAACTGTATCTTACGATGATCACCGATGCGGCGGGCTGAGCCATCTTCCGCCGCTCGTTGCCAGAGCACAGTGTTGCGTATCTCGATTCCGGGTGAGCCCCGTCCGAGACAACAACCTAAAAGCAACCGAATTCTTTGAAGCCCCCAGCGGCAGAGAGCCTTTACGCTGCGCGGTTACTGAATCCAGAGCCAAAAATCCAAAGGTCGAGAGCAAAAAAGACGTCCAAATGGCATTGGGGGCTTCTTGAACAAAGTGTTTGAACTTCGGCTGGATCAAACGGGCAACTTTAAGGAACATCTTCAACTCGTTCAGATTCCCAAAAGTGCTCCCGCGAAGTCAAACGCTCAATTATTATTATCCGTCTGATGCCATGGTTCGGTCAAACCAATTTTTGCGATCAGATGCAGCGTGCCTGAGTCCGAAAACTGTGGTGATATCTTTGTCGATCGTAAATACAACAACATATGGGAAGCGTTCGAGGAGTGCGCCGCGAAACTCACCACCTATCCGTCCAAACGATTCGGGGCGATCAACGACATCCCCTAACGTTGATCGTACATGAACACGAAACCGTCTTCCGAGAGTTTCCGTTATCGAGTCGTAGTACTTGCATGCGTCTCTTAGATCGGCCGCGAATAACGGGTGGTATCGTTCAGTCGCCATCGACCCGCCGCCACAATTCATCAGCATCAATGGCGATCGACGGGTTAGCAAGCATCTCTTCTCGCCTCCGATTCATTTCTGCCAACTCGTCTTCAGGCAGCGTCAATCTAGCTGATTTCGCTAAATCGTCCCAGAGTTGGGTCACGATCTCAAGTTTTTGCGATGGCGGAAGGGTCCGCAGCGAATCTTGTAGCGACATGGCACCGGTCCAGTTGGCGGAGGTTGTTGTTGAGAGATTATATCACGGACTCTAAGGAGTTTCCAGCCAACGAGTAATTATTATCACGCGATAGTGATTCGCTTAACTACTGGCGCCGGACAATCCAGCAAGAATCATGTTGCGTCATCCCGATGTGTCGGTAATAGTCTGCCGCTGCAGGTGCAGCAAGCAAGACAAGGGTTGTGTTGAGCCCAGCTTGCTCGTGAGTGAACTGCGTGAGGCGTTTGCCGACCCCTTGTTGTTGGTATGACGCGTCGACAGCGAGATCCGAGAGGTAGGTGCAGTAATGGTAGTCTGTAATCGCCCTCGCGACACCCACCAGCTTCTTTTCGTGGGTTCGGGCTGTTGCAACGATGTCGGCATTGGCCAGCATTCCGCGGATCGTTGCTTCGTCTTCAACCGGACGGCGCTCAGCAAGCGTTGATCGCTTTAGAATATCAACGAACTCGCTTGGTTGGAGACTCTGTTCAAGTTGTAGCTGAATGTCGCCGAGCGATGTCTTTAGGGTTTCTGTATTCATGACACCTTTGACACAGCCTATGAGAGAAGGTTCGCGTGAGCGTGATAACGTCAACGTTCACCGGGCCGCGGCGAAAGACTTGCAAGCAGAAAAAGCCGCGCGGCCCGCGGCTTATGGTCATTCCGCATCGAGAATTGTTGTCTGCAACGGGAGCCGGAACGAAGCTCGGAGTTGGCAGACAACAGTTTAAGGCTGATGCGGCGAAATTGCAAATTTTGGAATTATGCTGT